>JAWXUN010000097.1:0-6827 GCA_044426425.1 Clostridia bacterium
CATTGTAGCAACACCATGTGATAGCTTTTAGCTTATTCTCAACTGGTCTTAGGTCAACTTGCGAGCCTTGCATATATGCCACAACATTTTCGTTTAGTTCTAACAATTGTAGCAGTAAGCTGTCTTGCTTTCTTGGCATTTTAAAACTAGCTAAATCTCTCTCTTCGTCACAATCGTCACCTGCACCATTTTGATGTCCGACAAATGCAAGAATGATATCTGCTTCTTTAATTTTTTGTCTATCCTCGTCAGATAAAACCAAAATTCTCTCTTCTGTTGTTCTGTGGTCGTAGACTCTTAGATATAGCGTCACAACTCTGTCTAGTGCACGTCTTGGCGGATTTTTGACAAAATCTAATGTATAAGTTTTGTACTCACCGTTTGTGTCGTCATCTGAGATAACCGAAAAAGTTGGCACTTGGTTTCTGTCATCAAACATAAAATCTACAAGAGTTTTACTGCTACCACGCATTTCAATCTCAAATTTTGTGGTATCGTTCATATCAACACCAGGGAATGCAATTAGTGCTAGTCCGTTTGGCAAGATATCAACAAACTCGTCGCCTTTTTTAGATAGACAACCTTTGTTCTCGCCATTTGTACCGTTCAAAACAATTTTGTCGCCGTTTGATTTTGTTAGTGTGATATTTCTGATATCTTTTAGATAATCATAAGATGGGTTCTCTATTTCTTTGTAGTTAACACCCATTTTTTTCAGTGCAGAAAGAGGCGAAACAGAAAGCTCTTCGTAGCATTGTTGCCATGCATTTGAATATCCACCAAGCAAAACTTTTCCGTATTGCTCGCCCATAATTAATATATTTTTGTATTTGTTTGTGTCTATTGGCAAGAGTTTGTCACCTTGCGAATTAGGCTCGTTCTTGATTAAAACAACACTTTGGTCTGACACTTTTTCGCTGAGTAGTGCTGAATGTGGACGGCGAATTTTTGCGTTTTTGCTGTATCCATTAACAACGCTATATGGCATAATTTCTGCTGGGTCAAACTCACCAGTTCTCATTCTTGTGGTGAAAAGTCTAACAACTGTTTTGTCTAGCACTTCTTCTGGCAAAAGTCCAGAAGCGACCGCTGCACTTGTGAATGTTCTGTATACATAACCGCAGTTAATGTCAACGCCTGCTTTCATCGCATCGGCTGCAACTTCTTTTCCTTTGTATTTGCCCTCGTGTCCGTTTGGTTTCCAGTTATGTTGGTGCTCGTTGATAATATTTCCAAGACCGCCACAGTCTGTTACAACGTGACCGTTAAAGCCCCATGTTCTTCTCAAAATAGTGTCTAGCATATATGTATTAACAGACATTGGTATGTCGTTTATGCGGTTATAAGAAGTCATCACGCACTCTGGGTGATGTTTTTCTGTGATGTCCTTAAATGCTCTCATATAAAATTCTCTTAGCGTTCTATCGTCGCAATCAGACGAACCGCTGTGACGATTTACCTCTGAGTTATTCGCCGCAAAGTGTTTAAGTGTTGAGGCTACTTTTAGATATTTTTCGTCATCACCTTGCATACCACGGACAAACTCACCCGCAATTTCTGATGTCAAAAACGCATCTTCTGAATAGTTCTCCTCGGCACGTCCCCAACGTGGGTCACGCATAAGGTTAATTGTTGGACTCCAAAAAGTCAATCCCATAACATTTGAAGGGTCCTCGTTGGCAAACGCACGTCCCTCGTCGCCTATAACAGTTGCCAATCTGTGCACCAAGTCTTTGTTCCATGTCGAACCCATGCTTAAGTCAATCGGAAAAGAACTTGCTGTTTGTTTTTGCTCGTATTTTTCAAATTTTGGGTCATCACTATCAGGCATACGGCTAATTCCATGCAATGCCTCGCCCCACCATTTATATTCAGAAACACCAAGATGCGGAATTTCTGCTGTTGTTACCGCTGCTAACTGTGTCAACTTTTCTTCTAGACTCATTCTCGAAACCAAGTCGCAAGCACGTTCTTCAAAACTTAATTTTACATCCATAAAAGGCAAATCTTTTACGCCAACCGATTTTTTTAAACTCATATCAATTCTCCCAAATTTTATATATATAAATATTTTTGTATCCTAAATTATTTGCTATTTCTGCACAGGCAACACTGCGAACCGACTTGTTGCAACAAAAAATTATCTCTGTGTTTTTATCTTTTATTTTTTCTAAAAGCTCTGTTTTCATCTTCCAAGCATCTATATTTATGCTGTTTTTTATGTGACTTTTTTCGTATTCTTCTTTTGTACGAACATCAATTATAACAGACTTTTCTTTTTTCTTTAAAAAGAGTTCTTCGCTTAGATTATACAGTCTTAACAAAGAATTTTCTTTTATAAAATAACTGTTATCGCCAAATATAAAAAGCGTGTTTAGGTCATTGCAAAAAATTTGTTTGATAGGTTTTTCACTGATAAAATTGACTTTGTTGCACTTAACGCAATCTGTTAAAACTAACATTTCTCCGTTCTCGCAAACCGCAAAAATCTGCCCATTGTCAAATGCTAAATCGTTGATTTTGTAGTCTGATATTTCAAAATTATCTGAATACATTTTTTGCCAAACTCCGCCAGCTAGACTAGTTAAAATCTCTGATTTTCCGTATTCGTTTTCACTTATAACATAAAACGAATATTCAAAATGATATATTTTTTTAAAGATATTTTTCTTTTTATAATATTCATTATGATTTAGAATTTTAATTTTTTTGTTTTCTATTGTATAAACATAAGAATTTCCGCAAATGCACACTAATATTTTTCCATTAGTAGCAAAACCGACAATCTTGTTTTCTGTTTTAATCTTTTCAAATCCAAAAAAATCTTTTGTATACAACAATTCGCCCATTGTGCTCAAAAAATAAAATTTATCCCTACAAAAAGCGATATCACAAAAAATATGTTTATCAAAAAAATTGACAATCTGCAAATTTAACAGATTGTCAATTTTGTAGATTTCAGAATTTTCGCAAAGCAAATATGCCACATCATTTATTATTTTCACAGATAAGACAGGCATATTTATATCAATCGTTCTTTCGTCTTTAGCATTTTCTATGTATAAACACTTTTTGTCTGTGCAAACTAAAAAACCACTCAAAAACTCTGTCGCTAAAACATTGTTTTTTTGTATCACGATTGTTTCATTCTCTTAATCTCGTCTGCTATGTGGTTCCAATAAGAGCTTGTTAATATCTCGTTATAATTCTCTTTTGTCTTAATAATATGAGAATTTGCCGCCTTTATGCTCTTATCCATATCGCCTGTTTTAAGCGTATCTATAATCACTTGGTGTTCTGATTTTGTTTCTACATATCTGCTTGGCGTAAGCATTGTCATCCAACGCAATCTGGAAAATTGTAGTGATAACCTGTTATAAATATCAACAAATCTTTGATTTTCTGCAAAAGAAATAAGTGTTTGATGAAACTCTGTGTCCGAGTTAAAGTTTGCATCAAAATTTCCTTCTTTAATATTTTTTGCTAACATATCCTCTGAACATTGTAGTTTTTGGATTTTTTCTTCTGTTAACAAATCTCTCTCAAAAATAATCTCGATAGTTTTTCTTTCAATTGCATCTCTCACGTCCAAAATCTCTATAACATCATCCATAGTAACAGATTTTACAACAACTTTTGTACGTGTTCTCTCTAACACGCCAGCCTCTATCAAGGTGATAATTCCCTCTCTTATCGGCGTTCTGCTCATCTCAAAATCACGGCTTAACTCCATATCAGAAACGCTGTCCCCTGTGACAAGCTTGTGATCATTAATCATGTCGAGAATTTTTTTTGCAGCCACTTCAGCCGCATCACTTCTAATTCTTGGCATATATTATTCCTCCCTTACAACTTTTATGTATTATGCATACATTATACAACAATTCTCTCAAAATTTCAAGTGAAAATTTTTATAATCTTTTGGGGATACCTTCTCAAACTTAGAAAAAAAGCGAGAAAAATAGTATGCATCACAAAAGTTTAGTTCGTTTGCTATTTCAGAAATATTCATATCTGTGCACAAAAGAAGTTCTTTTGATTTTTGGAGGAGCATTTTTTCTATATAATTTTTGAGTCCCTCCCCTGTATCTGTTTTAAAATCTTTAGAAATTTTGTGATAAGGGATATCTAATGCGTCGGCAATATCTTGTATCTTAAGGTTAGCACTTAGGTTTTCTTCAATAAAACTCAACAATTTTGAATGTCTATAAAAGCCAAGGACTTTCTCGTTTTCGCTGATTTTTCCAAGTTCGGCAAAACGCAAAATTATATCAAACAAAATGCAATTTAGTTTTATCATGTCAATCACCGTGCCCTCTTTTGCACAGGCGATAATCTCGCTTAAGAGGTCAATTGAAAACGGCAATTCCAAAAAATTTTCTACACCACTAAAAACATCTAATCCAGGAAGAACAGGCAGTTCAAAGTGAAGATAAAACTTGTGCACCTCAGAACTACAAGCGTATGTATACATTGTGCCTGCTGGAATAAGATACATTGTGCCTGCTTTCATCAAAAAACTTTCTCCATCTCGGCTTATGTATGGATTTCCCTCTATAATGAAATATAATCTATTATAAGACGAAACTATGTCACTGTGAAACCAACTCTTGTCGCTTTCCAATAGTCCGTGTTCTACTATATTTAATTTAAAATTATTGAACTCTCTATTAAGAGATTTTATTTTTCTGTTATATTGCATAAAAAAAGTCCATTTTTCCTTTCAAAATATTCATTTTTATTATTATATAAATATGTTATACTTAAGTTAACTTAATTTTTTTGGAGGATACAATTATGTCTTATGCAGACGGCTTAGCAGCGATTAACTTAGAAATGCCTGACAGAGTGCCAAGAACAGAATATTCAGCACAACAACACTGGGCACTTGTCGAAAAAGTTACAGGAATACACATAGACCCATTCACAAGCACAAAGGAAGAGCAACAAAAAGCGACATCAGCTTTTATGAAAGCTTGGGACTTTGGCTTTAACTGGAATGTTTTAATCCACAACGGCGACCTTAACAAATGTAGAACAAGAATGGGTCACGCAGTTTATGCAGCTGGTGGAACAGACTTTAACGATAAAATTGATTGCCCATTTGAAGACCCAGAAGATGCTTTTGACTTTGACCCATTCGAAGTTTATGACAAACTTGACCACTCAACTTTGGTTAAAAGATTTAACGATAACTACAAAGAAAAATGTGAGCTTTGTCCTGATGCCGTAAACACAACTGGTACATATATCACACTAGTTTCCGGCTTGGTAGAAATTTTCGGTTGGGAAATGATGCTTACAGCTATGGGAATTGACGCAACAGATTTTGGCAAAACAACAAACAGATATGCAGAATGGATGCAACAATATTTCAACGCTCTTGCAGACTCTGATGTGCCTATCGTTAAAGTTCACGATGATATCGTTTGGACAGAAGGTGCTTTCGCTCATCCAGATTGGTACAGAAAATATATTTTCCCTAACTACAAAAAATATTTTGCTCCAATTTTAGAAGCTGGCAAAAAAATCATCTATACATCAGACGGAGATTTTACAGAATTTGTTGACGATATCGCAGACTGTGGCGTTCATGGTTTTGTTATGGAGCCAACAACTGACATGGGATATATCGCAGAAAAATACGGCAAAACTCACTCATTTATCGGCAATGCAGATACAAGAATTTTGCTAAGAGGAACAAAAGAAGACATCTATAACGAAGTTAAAAGATGTATGGATATCGGCAAAAAATGCCCAGGTTTCTTTATGGCTGTTGGAAATCACATTCCTGCAAACACACCAGTAGAAAACGCATTGTATTATAACGAAGTTTTTGAGAAACTCAGAAGAAGATAAAATATTATCGTACAGACATTAGTTATTATTATTCTAACATTTTACATAGAAAAATGCAAGAGTAATAACAAAAAGGAGTTGTTCTATATGTATTCAAATGTTAAAACTTTCGGAGCAAAAGGCGACGGAATTACTAACGATACAAAAGCAGTTTTATCTGCTATTCAAAACGCAGTAGATGAAACAGGCGTGGTTTTCTTTCCACCAGGGCACTATATGATTGAGCCAATGGAGTTGCCAAGCCACATAACACTTATGGGAAATTCAGCTTGGGGATATCTTGGAAGAACCGATAAAGACGGAAATTCTTTAGATGCTGGATTTCAAGGCAGAACTATTATTTCGCCTGTTCATGGCGATGCAAGAGCAATGTTTGACCTTTGTGGAAAATGTGGCACAAGAATTATCGGTCTTACGCTAGATGGAAAATCTCTTGGCAAAAATATGCACGGTGTTTACACACACAACATAGGAACAGAACTTCATATTTGTGTAGAAGATTGCCGAATTGAAAAATTCTCTGGCAGTGGTATTCGTCTTGACAGAGCTTGGGTTTTCTCTGTTCGCAGATGTTTGATTGCCAATAATGGAGAACACGGAATTGACAGCACAAGTGGCTACGATGGCTGGATTATTGATAATCAGCTAACAGGCAACAAGGGTGCAGGTCTATATGCAAGCGGTGAAAAAATCGAAGGAAAAGACGAATTTAATCGACCAATTTTCACAGGAATGGCAACTGTTATGGTTACCGCAAACCGCATTGAATGGAACAGAGATGGTGGCGTTAAGATAACCGAATCTAACACAATGCAGTTCACTGGAAACAGCCTCGACCACAATTTTGGCCCTGGAATTTACATGGATACTTGCATAAGCGGAACTATTTCTGGCAACGTCATCAGAAGTAGCGGAATGGACATCACAGACGAACACAGCACACATATTTATCTCAAAAATTGCTTGGG
>JAWXUN010000098.1:0-6776 GCA_044426425.1 Clostridia bacterium
TACCATGTTTGATAATGTGAAATCTACTAGACGATATCTTCCGCCAAAAGGAGTAGAAGCCATTATTCTGTGTTCTGTAAGAGAAGGAATTCTCTCACCATTGATATAAGCAAATATAATTCCTAATACGTTATTTCCTCTCATTGTCTTATTCCTCCTCAGCGTCAACCATAACTTTTGGTGCGACTATTGTGCCTTCTTTAATTTTACAGCCAGGGCCTACAACTGCAACACCCCAGTCATCGAGATTTTCCATATTTTCTGGACGTTCGCCTATAACAGAATTTTTGCCAATAACAGCATTTTCTCCAACAATTGCATATTGAACAACCGCACCCTCTTCGATAACAGCACCAGGCATGATGATTGAATCGAGAACTTGTGCACCTTTTGCAACATATACACCAGCAAATAAGATAGAGAAATCAAGGTTTCCGTATACATTACAGCCATCTGCAACCATTGAGTTTTGAGCTGTTGACGACTCTGCTATATAGTGTGGTGGCATAACTGGGTTTCTTGTATAAATTCTCCAGTTATCTTCACTTAAATCTAGTTGAACATTTGGGTCTAACAAGTCCATATTAGACTCCCAAAGACTCTCAATTGTTCCAACATCTTTCCAATATCCCTCAAACTCGTAAGCTACCATTTTTTCGCCACAATTTAGCATATTTGGTAGAATATTTTTACCAAAGTCATTTTCAGACTCAGTGTCTTTCTCGTCTTCTTCAAGATATTTTTTTAGTTTATTCCAACTAAATACATAGATACCCATTGAAGCTTTGTTGCTTTTTGGCACTTTTGGTTTCTCATCAAATTCATAAATCGAGCCGTCTTCGTTAGTATTTAAAATACCAAACCTAGATGCCTCTTCCATTGGCACTTCTATAACTGCGATTGTGCAGTCTGCCTCTGATTTTTTATGGAAACTTATCATTTTTGAATAGTCCATTTTGTAGATATGGTCGCCAGATAAAATCACAACATATTCTGGGTCGTATTTCTCGATATACTCAAGATTTTGATAAATAGCATTGGCAGTTCCTTTGTACCAGTCTGAGCCTTTGCTCTTTTGGTATGGTGGCAAAACTCTAACACCTGCGTTCATGCTATCTAAATCCCAAGGTTGACCACTGCCGATATATTGGTTTAATATAAGTGGTTGATACTGTGTTAGAACACCAACTGTTTCAATGCCAGAGTTAACACAGTTTGATAGTGGAAAGTCTATAATTCGATATTTTCCACCAAAAGGTACGGCTGGTTTAGCAAGTTTCTTAGTCAATACACCAAGTCTACTTCCTTGTCCTCCAGCTAATAACATTGCTACTACTTCTTGTTTAGGTAACATATTAAGCCTCCTCATTTTTTTTAGTTTTTGTTACTTCAATTTTCTTTTTTCTTTTTTGCTTGCATTTCAAATAAAATGCAGAGTTTGCAGGTATATTCAAACTTATGCATTGGTCAAAGCCGTGCATAGGTCTATCAGCAGTAATAATTTCTTTTCCATTTGTAATACCAGCACCACCAAAATCTTTTTTATCTGATGCGAAAACCTCTTCGTATATACCACTATATGGTACACCGATACAATAATTTTCTCTTTCAACTGGCAGAAAATTACAAACAGCTATAATTTCGTTTTCTTCTTTATCAAAACGTCTAAAAGCTATAACACTTTGTGTGTAGTCGTCGCTTGAAATCCACGAGAAACCTTCCCAAGAAAAATCGACTTCCCACAATTCTTTGTTTTCTAAATAGAAATGGTTAATCTCTTTAAAAAACTTGTGAGCCTCACTGTGCTCTTTATATTGTAGCAATGACCACTCTAGCTCTTTTTCAAAATTCCATTCATTATGTTGTGCAAATTCTGTTCCCATAAACTGAAGTTTTTTTCCTGGATGAGCCATCATATATGTAACAAAACACCTTAGTGCATCGTATTTTTCTTTTTCAGTAGTACCATACATCTTGTTAAACAAAGAGCCTTTTCCATAAACAACCTCGTCATGAGAAATTGGCAAAATATAGTTTTCTGAAAATGCATAGAAAAATGAAAATGTTAAACTATTATGATTATCTTTTCTAAAATATGGGTCGAGCGACATATATCTAAGCATATCATTCATCCAGCCCATGTTCCATTTGTAGTTATATCCCAAACCGCCCATAAATGGTGGCTTTGTAACCATCGGCCACGATGTTGACTCCTCTGCTATCATCATAACTTCTGGATTATCTGCAAAAACCGCTTCGTTAAGAGTTTTCATAAACTCGGCAGCCTCAAGGTTTTCATTTCCGCCATTTTTGTTAGCAATCCACTCGCCATCTTCTCTGCCATAATTTAAGTATAACATAGATGCAACAGCATCAACTCTTAGACCGTCAATATGGTATTTAGTAAGCCAAAAGTTTGCACTTGAGATTAAAAAACTAACAACCTCTGGTCTGCCATAATCAAAGACAAGTGTTCCCCATTCTTTGTGCTCGCCTTTTTTTGGATCTGGATATTCGTAACAAGCTGTGCCATCAAACTTTGCAAGCCCTGTCGCATCTTTTGGAAAGTGAGCTGGCACCCAATCTAAAATTACGCCTATATCGTTTTCGTGGCACTCGTCAACAAATGCCATAAAGTCTTCTGGTTCACCATATCGTGAAGTCGGCGAAAAATATCCTGTAACTTGATAACCCCAAGATGGGTCAAAAGGATACTCTGTCATAGGCATAAGCTCTATGTGAGTATAGCCCATTTCTTTTATATAAGGAATAAGTTCTTCAGCCAATTTTTTGTAGCTAAAAACAGAACCATCAGCAAATGTTCGCCAAGAGCCTGCGTGCATTTCATAGATATTTACTGGCATTGAACTGTGGTGATTTTTCTTTTTAAATTCAATCCACTTTTCATCTGACCATTTATATTTATCTAAATCATAATACTTAGATGCTGTTTCTGGTCTTGTTTCTGTATGGAATGCATAAGGGTCACTTTTCATAAAGCCCTTACCACTTTGAGGCAAAATATATACTTTATAGACATCATAATTTTTTAGAACAAAATCTAAATAAATCTCCCATATACCATCGCTAATTTTTGTTAGCTGATATTTTTCACAATTCCAATCACAAAAATCTCCTACAATTGCTACTTCTTTGGCATTGGGTGCCCACACACGGAACACCATTTTTGACTTTTTCTCTGACACAATTTTGTGCAATCCAAAATATTCATACGCTTTACGATTTTTGCCTTGATGAAATATATGCACAGGAAAATTATTAATTACTTTTTCCATAAAAAATAGGTACTCCTTGTTTCTTATTTATTAAACCCTGATATGATAATATAATAATAACATTTTGTAATCAATATTGCAAGGATTTTATGTATTTTCTTCAAAGTTTCCATATTTAGGTGCTAATATTAGTACAACATTAACAAAGAATTAACAATGTTAAATTTATTTTATATATTTTATTTAATTTCTTTTTGTCAACATATATCTGATTTTGTAATTTTGTATAAATTTCAAAAAATATTTTTGTGCAATATTACAAAAACGATTTTTTGTATCAATAAAATTATTTACAGTTATTTTTATAAAATAATTAAAGAAATATACTTGTAAAACTTATGATTTTATGGTAAAATAAAACTATTAATATGATAAAATGAGGTAAAATATGTTTATAGATGTTGCAAAAATCAATATATGTGCAGGTAAAGGTGGAGATGGAAAGGTTTCTTTTCACCGAGAAAAATATGTAGCTGCTGGCGGACCAGACGGTGGTGACGGCGGACGAGGTGGAGATATTGTGTTTGTTGTTGATACAAACCTCTCAACTCTTGCCGATTTTAGGTACAAAAGAAAATATTCTGCTCCAGACGGTATCCCTGGCGGTGCTAAAAAATGTTCTGGCAAAAGTGCCGAAAATCTTGTGATAAAAGTACCATTTGGCACTGTTATCAAAGAGGCAGAAACAGGCAGAATTTTGGCTGATATGTCAGACAGCGAGCCAAAAGTTATTGCAAAAGGTGGCAGAGGTGGCTGGGGTAACTCTCACTTTGCTACGCCAACAAGACAAACTCCACGTTTCGCAAAACCTGGAAACCCTGGTGCTTGCATAGATGTTCAGCTTGAGCTTAAATTGCTTGCTGATGTTGGATTGGTTGGTTTTCCAAATGTTGGCAAGTCAACTCTTGTTTCTGTTGTTAGCGAGGCAAAACCAAACATCGCAAACTATCACTTTACAACTTTGACACCTGTTTTGGGTGTTGTTAGAATGGGCGAGGGCAGTTCTTTTGTTATGGCTGATATCCCTGGTCTTATCGAAGGTGCATGGGAAGGTGTTGGGCTTGGACATCAGTTTTTGAGACACATTGAGCGTTGCCGTATGCTTGTTCATATTGTTGACATATCTGGCTGTGAGGGTCGTGACCCAAAAGAGGACTTTGAGATTATTAATAACGAGCTTAAACGCTTTAATCCTGAACTTGCAGAAAGACCAATGATTGTTGCTGGTAATAAATGTGACTTGCTTGATGACGAGCAAATTGATGAATTTAAAAAATATATCGAAGAAAAAGGTTATTCTTTCTTCCCTATCATGGCCGCAATCCGCCATGGTGTTGACGATTTACTAAATTGTATTTTAGAAAATCTTTCAAAACTTCCTCCAATTGTTAAGTATGAGGCTGAACCAGAAATTCTTAAACCGCTTGATGATTTCTCTAAAACCGCTGTTAACATCCACGTTGAAGACGGCATTTATGTTGTTGAGGGTGACTGGCTGATGAACCTTATCGGCAGTGTTAACTTTGAGGATTACGAGTCATTGCAATATTTCCAAAGAGTTCTTATGAACACTGGTGTTATTGATGCTCTTAGAGATGCCGGAATACACGAGGGCGACACTGTTAGTATGTATGACCTTGATTTTGACTTTGTGAACTAAGGAGAAAATATTTTTATATGCAAAATATTTTTGAAAAGAATATTGATTTAAGAACAATGAGCCCTCTCGCTCTCGCCTTTATGGGCGATGGCGTTTATAGTATGCTCGTTAGAGAATATTTGATAACAAAAGGAAATTCTACTGTTAAAAGACTGCACAAACTCAGTGTTGATTGGGTTCGCTGTGAATTTCAGGCAAGTGTTTCAAAAGAGAAACTTTTGCCAATACTAACAGAAGAAGAGAACGATGTTTTTCACAGGGGCAGAAATGCAAAAGTTGGACACGTTCCAAAAAATTCTAGCGTTGCTGATTATCATGCAGCAACTGCTTTTGAGTGTCTTTTCGGATATCTTTATCTAAAAAACGATATTGATAGAATTAAAGAACTTTTTATGATAATAAAAGAGTTTATGGAGAATACGAATTGAAAAAAGCAAAAGAATACAGTTTGGACTTGTTGTCCATGATCATTGGCTCTGGCATTTATGCTGTTGGAATAAATATTTTTACAGCACCAAACAACATTGCTCCTGGCGGTGTTGCGGGCCTTGCAACCCTCATAAACTTTTTGTTTGAAACACCAATTGGTTTGGTAGTGTTTTTAGTTAATATACCAATTGTAATTTGGGCGATTGTTGAAATAGGATACAAACTTGTTTTAAAATCTGCTGTTGCAATTGTCATAATGTCCTTTTTAATAGATTTTACCAAAATATTTATACAGCCTTATTATGGAGATTATTTGCTGATATCCATTTTTGCTGGAGTCCTAGAGGGTGCTGGCTTGGCAATTGTTTTTGTTCGTGGTAGCACAACTGGCGGTAGTGACCTAATTGCAAAAGTTTTGGGTAAAAGGTTCAAGCATCTCTCAATGGGCAACCTTATGCTTGCTGTTGATGCAATTGTTATAGTTATGTCTGCCTTTGTTTTTGATAGCGTAGAAAGTGCTATGTATGCTTGCATAGTTGTCTTTGTTTCTACCAGTGTTATAGATGCAATTATGTTTGGTGCGGACAGAGGCAGAGGAAAACTGTTTATGATAATCTCTTCCAAGGAAAAAGAGATTGCCGATGCAATTTTGTATGAGCTAGACAGAGGTGTAACCTATCTTAAATCTCGTGGAGGATATTCAGAAAAAGAGGGCGAAATGCTTCTTTGTGCAGTAAATAAATATGAGATTTTTAAAATGCAAGAGATAATTAAAACTATTGATAAAAATGCTTTTGTGATAGTTGGCGATGCTGGCGAAATCACTGGCGAGGGTTTTAAAGCCTTGCATTCTGACGACAAAACACTTATGCAAATAATAGAAAAAGCAAAGAAAAAGCTACGTTAATTTATTATAGTAATTTAGGGGAAATTAGTATGAAAAGAATAAAAGTTATCGCTTGTGAAATTGCGTTTAGAGAACTTTGCCTTTGTGCGAGTAAGGCGAAAAACATTGTAGATTTTTCTTTTTTAGAAAAAGGTTTGCATGACATGGGACAAAAGCTTATGTCTGCAAGAATACAAAAAGAGATTGACTCAACTGACAAAGAGAAATATTCTGCCATTGTTTTAGTCTATGGTCTTTGCAACAACGGCATAGTCGGACTTCACTCTGAACTGCCAATGATTGTTCCAAAAGCTCATGATTGCATTACATTTTTTATGGGTTCAAAAGAAAAATATTCCGAATTTTTTAACGAAAATTTAGGCTCATATTTCTACACTTCTGGTTGGCTTGAGAGAGAAACAAATCCATCAGAGGTCGAAAACAGCGTGACAAGTCAGCTTGGACTCAACAAAAGCTATGACGATTATGTCGAGGAATTTGGAGA
>JAWXUN010000099.1:0-6774 GCA_044426425.1 Clostridia bacterium
GCTCAAGCGACAAAGCAGACATCTCTCTTCGTGTTATCACTGACCATATCAGAAGTTCTACTTTTATGATAGGTGACGGTGTTATGCCATCTAACGAGGGCAGAGGATATGTTCTTAGACGTATACTAAGAAGAGCAGCAAGACACGGAAAACTTTTGGGTGTTGGCAGAACTTTTCTTGCAGAAGTTTGCGAAACAGTTATCAAAGAAAACCAATTTGCTTATCCAGAACTTGCTGAGAAAAAAGAAACAATCACAAAAATTGTTAATTTTGAAGAAGAGAGCTTCTATAAAACAATCGACCAAGGTCTTGGTATTTTGAACAACTTTATCGCTAAGGCAGACAGCGATGTTTTCTCTGGCGATGATGCATTTAAACTAAACGATACCTATGGTTTTCCACTAGATTTAACAAGAGAAATTCTTGAAGAAAAGGGAATTTCTGTTGATATCGAGAGATTTAAAGCACTGTTGTTTGAGCAAAGAGAACGTGCAAGAAACGCTAGAAAAAATGCTGGCGCAGACGCTTGGATTGGCGAGGGCAACGCTCTTGACGGAATAAGTGCAACTACTTTTGTCGGCTACGAGGAATTAAACTGCGAAACAGAAATTCTTGCAATAGTAAAAGACGGCGAAAAAGTTGAAACAGCATCAGAGGGTGACGAAGTTATTATCGCACTAAAAACAAGTCCATTTTATGCTGAAAGCGGTGGACAAGTTGGCGACATGGGAACAATCAAAACAGTCCTCGGTTCGGCTGATGTTATCGGAACAACAAAAAATGCAAACGGAATTTATATCCACAAAGCGGTTATCACAGCTGGCACAATACAAAGCTCTGAAAATGCAAATGTTGCTGTTAATATTATCAGAAGAAGATCAATTATGAGAAACCACACAGCAGCTCATTTACTCCAAGCAGCACTTAGACAAGTTCTTGGAAACCATGTTGAACAAGCAGGTCAACTTGTAAACGAAGCAGCTGTAAGATTTGACTTTACACATTTCTCGGCACTTTCAGCACAAGAACTATCATCTGTCGAAATTCTTGTTAACAAACAAATCATGGACGCTGTGGAAGTTACTTGCAAAGAAATGGCAATTGAAGACGCTAAAAAAGAGGGTGCAATGGCACTTTTCGGCGAAAAATATGGTGCAACTGTTAGAGTTGTAACTGCTGGAAATATCTCTAAAGAGTTCTGCGGTGGTACTCACGTAACAAACGCAGCAAATTTAGGTTTGTTCAAAATTATTTCAGAGGCATCGGCAGCAGCTGGTGTTAGAAGAATAACAGCTGTAACAGGTCTTGCTGTTATGAACTTGCTTGAGGAATACACAGGAATTTTGAAAGACACAGCACAAAATCTAAAAGCAAATAATATTCACGAACTATCTGCAAAATCTGCAAGCGTAGCTACTGAACTAAAAGAAAAAGACAGACAAATAGAAACATTAAATTCAAAAATTGCTAATATAAATCTCGAAAATGTTATGAGAAACGCTGTTGATGTAAACGGTGTTAGCGTTATTTCTGCAATCGTAACAGGTTCAGACGCAAAAACACTTAGAGTTATGAGTGACAGAGTGAAGAGTGTTTCAGAGGGCAAGGCTATTGTTTGTGTTATCGCTGGAACAAGCGATGGCAAAGGAAGCATTATCACTTTCTGCTCAAAAATTGCAAACGAAATGGGACTAAAAGCAGGAAATATCGTAAAAGCTGTTGCACAAATCACAGGCGGTAACGGTGGCGGAAAACCTGATTTTGCTATGGCTGGTGCAAAAGACACAACAAAGCTAGACGAGGCAATATCTGCTGTTAACAAAATTGTAGAAGAGCAAATGAAAGGATAATTTATCATGAATGATTGTATTTTTTGTAAAATCGTAGCGGGAGAAATTCCAAGTTCAAAAGTTTATGAGGATAATGATATCCTAGCGTTCAACGACATAAGCCCAATGGCAAAAGTTCATGTTTTAATTATTCCAAAAAAACATATAATGGACTCAAGTGCCGATACTACCGAAGAAAATGCAGAAATA
Organism: Clostridia bacterium; assembly: GCA_044426425.1. Taxonomy (GTDB): domain Bacteria; phylum Bacillota; class Clostridia; order Oscillospirales; family Acutalibacteraceae; genus SIG603. The sequence goes on from JAWXUN010000099.1 coordinate 2,040, forward strand.
ATTGCAAAAATCTTTGTTGTTTGTGCAAAACTCGCAAAAGAACTTGGCTTGAAAGATGGTTTTAGAATTGTAACAAACAGCAAACAACACGGCTGTCAATCCGTAGACCATTTGCATTTTCACCTCTTAGGTGGCGAGCAACTAAGCCCAGAAATGGCATAAGCACCAGAAAGGATACGTATGGCAAATTATTATAACATGACAATCGCAGGTGTAAATCGAGATTTACCTATCTGCCCAATTAACGAACATTTGGATATAGCTGGCTTTGTTATGCTTGGCGATGTAGAGATTACAACAGCTAGTGCTATCGAGCTTTTGAACAAATGCCCAGAGCACAACATTATTATCACAGCCGAAACAAAGGGTATTCCGCTTGCACACGAAATGGCAAGGATTGGCGAAACTGACTATGTTGTCGCACGAAAAGGCATAAAAGCTTATATGCTTAACAATATTGAAGTTGAGGTTAAATCAATCACAACAGGGCATATTCAAAAACTATATCTTTCGGAGGACGACTGCAAAAAGCTCACTGGAAAAAAAGTTTTGATAATAGACGATGTCATCAGCACAGGCGAGTCGCTTTTGGCAATAGAAAAACTTTTGGAGCAAGTTGAAAATGTAGAAGTTGTCGCAAAAGCGGCAGTTTTGGCAGAGGGCGATGCTGTGAAAAGAAAAGATATCATTTACCTAGAAGAATTACCATTGTTTTTTAAATAAAACAGAAAGAGAAAATATATTATGACAAACGAAAAACACGAGCACAACTGCTCTTGCGGACACAATCACGAACACGGCGAAGGCTGTGGTTGTGGCGGACATCATCACGAACATGGCGAAGGCTGTGGCTGTGGCGGACACAATCACGAGCATGGCGAAGGCTGTGGCTGTGGCGGACATCATCACCACGATGAAAATCATCAATGCAAATGCAGTTCAAAAACTGTAAAAGCTATGGATTTTTCAGAATTTCAAGAACAATTTTTGATGGACTTGTCACACAAGACTTATCTTCCACTTGTTCGTTTTATCATGCTCAGCACAAAATCTGATGACATTGAGTCTGTTGCTCTTGCACCTGTCTATATCACAAGCGAAAACGAGAGTATTCAATCTATAAAAGAAACAGGCAAAATGCTTTTAGAATTAGAAAAAAATGGATATATCACTCTTGATTATGACGAAGAACTTGGCAAGTACGATTATAGCGAATACGACAACAGCCCTGTTTTTGCTGAACTCAAGGACATTGTTGCACAAGGTGCACAAAAAGAAAACTTTCTTTTTGACATTGCAGAGATAGAAAAAGGAAGCATTGCAATGACACAAGAATTTCAAAGCAGTTTAGCTCATCATCACCATTAAAAAAAGATTGGTCGTGTATATATGAAAATTGATATTATAACAGGTTTTTTAGGTGCTGGAAAAACAACTTTTATTGCAAAATACGCAAAGTATTTACAAGATAAAAACGAGAAAATTTTGATAATAGAAAACGAACTTGGCGTGGCAGGTGTAGACGGTTTCGCCCTAAAAGAAGAAGAACTTGACATTGCCGAAATCTCTGGCGGTTGTGCGTGTTGTACGCAAATCCCAAGACTTGTCGCTTGCATTAACGAGGCAAAAGAGGACGGCTACGACAGAATTATTTTTGAACCAACTGGAATTTATAATCTCGACAGCTTTTTTAATATGCTCGAACACCCAAGCATGACGGTAAATCCAGAAATTTCTGCAATTATCACAATTGTAAAGCCAGATTTTTTAAAGCACCAAGACACCGCAAAAAATATTATTTTATCACAATTCCTATCAACAGGTGCTGTTGTTTTCAGCAACACTCAGTCTTATGAAAACGAGCAAATCAACCAAACAATATTAGATTTAAATAATTTTGTTAAAGAAAATAACTCCGATTTTAACTTATCCAATCTTGCGATTTACACAAAAGATTGGAAAGATTTTGAGGACGAAGATTTTAAAAATCTCTCTTCTATTGGCAGAACATTTTGCGAGCACAAACAAGTGTATGAGAACCATGCTGCTATGCTTCAGAGTATGTTTTTCCTTGGTAGATTTAAGGAAAAAGAAGATGCCGAAAATCTTATAAAAGAACTTTTTTCTAAAAAAGATTTGGGAATTATAAGAGTAAAAGGATTTTTTTCTGATAGCACCAAGAAAATTTATTTTGTAAATTGCACCGAAACTTGTACGTTTATCAGTGAAAGTTCCAACAAACACACACTGATTACCGTTATCGGAACAAAAATTGACGATGCAAAAATCCGAGAAATTGTCGATAAATATAATTGATCAAAAAATGTACGTGGACTAAAAAAATCCACGTACATTTTTGTCTTAAATTTCAATCCTAGACCATTTTCCGCTTGAAAATCTTTTATACCCAAGTGTTGCACGTATCACTTGGTCAAGCCACATTGCAATCCAAGCACCATTTAGCCCAAGGTCAAACACTCCGCCACAAAGGACAAATGCACAAATCGGACGAATAATTCCCACACACAACATCGCAAGAAAGGCAACAAATTTTGTGTCGCCAGCACCCCTAAGAGCACCGCTCATAACAAGTCTAGATGTTTGGGCGTGTGTTGTTAGTGCAATGATTATCATAACAGTTGTGCCCATTTCTATAACATTCGGATTATCATCATACAAAATTATTAGATATTTTCCGCCGAATAGGAACACAAAACACAGGATACTAGAAATCGCAAAGGCAAGTCTTTGCCCTATTTTTCCATATATAATCGCCTCGTCTGGACGTTTTCGACCCAGAGATTGCCCCAAAAGTGCCGAGGTTGCAATAGAAATTCCGTCACCAAAAGCAAAAGAAATTTCTTGAATAGAGCTACACGCTTGGTGGGCAGCAAAAGCTTCTGCACCAAAGCCAGCAACAATTTTCATGAACATAAAAATTCCAATTCTTAGGCAAATTTGCTCAACAACTGCGGAACTACTAATTTTTGTAATTGCATTAATCGTGCTTTTGTCAAATTTAAAACCAACCTTATCCCAAATAGAAAGAAAACCGTCACGCTGAAACAGTGAATAAACCGACATTATACAAGCAATTATACTGCCAATTAATGTTGCTATGCCTGCACCTTGAACCTGAAGTGTTGGAAAAATCCAAATTCCGTTAATAAGTAAAAAGTTAAACACTACATTTACAATGTTAGAAGTCAAATTAGTTCGCAAAGAAATTTTGGTTCTGCCCGCACCCCTTTGCCCTGCGTTTATTGTGAGAGAAATGCTGTTAAAAATAACACTAATCATAAGTGGTCTAAAATAATCAAGAGCAAAGTCCAGATACTCGGCATCAGCACCAGAAAAAAGCAATATTTCTTCTGCAAAGATATAGCCAAAACTTGCCATAATAACCGCTATCGAAAGATTTATCATAACCGCTTGCCTTATGCATTTATTTGCTCCCTCACGGTTATTTTCGCCAACCCTGCGAGCAACAACAGCAGTAACACCAACATTTAGCGAGTTGATAAGAGCAAGAACAATCAGTCTTGGTTGAGTTGTTATGCCAACAGCTGCAATTGCGTTTGTTCCTATCGAACCAACCATCATAAGGTCAACCGAACTGATTAAAAAAATCAGAACTGTTTCTAGTGCACTCGGCCAAGCAATTGTTAGTAACCGAGTGAAATAATATTGATTTTTTTCTAGCGGCGATATGGGTTTGTGCGGTGCCAACATTGTCTGGGCAGAAGTCACCCAGCTAATTAATCCTTTCATTTCCTCCTCCAAATACCAAAATATATAACAAAAACATTATACACCTTTAATCAAATAATGTCAAATACTAATAAAAATTTGCAAAAAAATAACCGAGCACAAAAGTGTTCGGTTATTTTTTTGATGTTTTTTTCTCTTTTAGTTTTTTAATTACGCCTTGCATTATCACTTCTTTTGCGTGTTCTGCTTGTTCGGCTGTTGCCTCTGGCACACCTTTTAGCGGAACATCCATACCGAGTTGCTTATATTTTGTACTGCCCATTGTGTGATATGGCAATACCTCTAGCCTTTTCAAATTTCTTAAATCTCCAAGAAAATATCCAAGTTTTTCTAGCAATTCGTCGTCATTTGTGATACCTGGAACAAGAACGTGTCTAGCCCACATATCTTTTTTGATATCTGCAAGATATTTTGCAAATGCAAGAATATTTTTGTTACTAAGCCCAGTCAGCTCCTTGTGTCCCTCGTCTTCGATATGCTTGAAATCGAGCATAACAAGGTCACAAACTTCCATTAACTTGTCAATTTTTGGCTTTGTACTCTCCGTAAAAGTTATGCCAGAAGTGTCAAGACAAGTGTGGATTTTTAGTTCTTTGCATTTTACAAAAAGTTCTGTTAAAAAGTCAATCTGCAACAAAGGCTCTCCGCCAGTAACGGTAATTCCGCCCTTTTGCATAAAGCCTTTTACAGATTGATATTTAGTTATAATATCAGCTGGAGTCATTTCGTTTCCGATGCTAGGCATCCAAGTGTCAGGATTGTGGCAATACTTGCACCTAAGTGGGCAACCTTGTAAAAACACCACAAACCTAACGCCTGGGCCGTCAACCGTTCCGAATGACTCTAGCGAATGGACAAAACCTTTTATCAATTATTAATCTCACTGTGGAAAGTACGAGAAATAACATCATCTTGTTGCTCTTTAGTAAGTTTGTTAAAATTAACAGCATAGCCAGAAACTCTG
>JAWXUN010000100.1:0-6769 GCA_044426425.1 Clostridia bacterium
CATGGGACCAAAGATTTTTAGCAAGCAAAAAGGTGATACACTTTATAGCCTTAGACTTTTGCCGATTGGTGGCTTTTGCGACATGGACGGCGAAACAGAAGACAGCGGAAGCGAAACTTCTTTTAACAACAAACCGATTTGGAAAAGAATGATTATTGTTGCAACAGGTGCAATCCTCAACATAATTCTTGGAATAATTTTGATGTCAATTGTTCTTGTTCAAATGGATTTGTTGCCTACTGTGACTATATCTCAATTTGCCGAAGAGTCTAAAACAGAAGAATACGGACTGATTGTTGGCGACACAATTGTTTCTATTGATGGCTATGATATTTTCACAGAAAAAGACTTGTCTTTTGCCTATGGAACTGCCGACCCAAGTTCTGTTGACATCACTGTTAACAGAGATGGCGAGCTAATTGAGTTTAACGGTTTATCTCTTGGAAGCGACGAGTACGACGGCGTAGAGTATGTAAGTTTGGACTTTTATGTTTATGGTGAAGAGCCAACTTTTGTAAATATAATTAAAAAAAGTTTTGCGGATAGCTATTCAATTTTCAGAATGGTTTTGGCTAGTCTTGGCGGAATTATCTCTGGCGAGTTTGGCCTTAACGAGGTTTCTGGCCCTGTTGGTGCTACTAAGGCTATCAGTGATGCCGCTGCGGTTGGACTAGAAAGCAGTTTTTTTGACGGACTTTCTAACATTATTTTTATGATGGCTGTTCTTACTATTAACCTTGGTGTTTTCAATCTTTTGCCATTCCCTGCTCTTGACGGCGGACGTTTTGTTTTTCTTTTAATTGAATTGATTTTTAGAAAAAAAGTACCTGCAAAATACGAAAATATAATCAACACACTTGGTTTTGTTATACTAATTTCATTCATGATAGTGATAACATTCAAAGATATTTTTCAAATATTTTTTTAATTAAATAAAGAAAGGTTGCTAATAACATGAATAGACAAAAAACACGAAAAGTAAAAGTTGGCAATACATTTATTGGTGGCGACAGTCCAATCACTGTCCAATCTATGCTTAATATAAAAGCAAACGATGTTGAGAACAGTATTTTGCAAGCTGTAGAACTAGAAAAAAACGGCTGTGATATTATCAGAATTGCTGTTCCAAATATAGAGGCTGTTCGACTTGTTTCTGCTATAAAAGAAAAAATATCAATCCCTCTTGTTGCTGACATTCATTTTGATTATAAAATTGCTTTAGAATGTGTGAGTGCTGGCATTGACAAAATCAGAATTAACCCAGGAAACATTGGTGACGAGGATAGAGTTAAGGCTGTTGTAACTGCTTGCCGAAACAAATCTATTCCTATCAGAATTGGTGTTAACTCTGGCTCGCTCGAAAAAGAAATTTTGGCAAAATATCAATCTCCAACACCTGAGGCTCTTTGCGAAAGTGCACTGTACCATGTTTCTTTGCTTGAAAAATACGATTTTGAGGACACAATAATTTCTATAAAATCCTCTGATGTAAATACAATGATTTCTGCTTATGAGCTTATGAGTGACGAGTGTTTTTACCCTCTTCACTTAGGTGTAACAGAAGCTGGAACATATCGCATGGGACTTATCAAATCTTCAATTGGCATTGGCTCTCTTTTGAGTCGTGGCATTGGCGATACGATAAGAGTTTCTCTAACTGACGAGCCTGTAAAAGAAGTTGAGGCTGGCAGAGATATACTCAAAGCTCTTGACCTTAAAAAAGGTGTGAAATTTGTTTCTTGTCCAACTTGTGGCAGAACAAGTATCGACCTTATTTCTCTTGCAAAAAAAGTCGAAAACGAACTAAAAAATATTGACAAAGACATAACTGTTGCTGTTATGGGTTGCGAGGTTAACGGTCCTGGCGAAGCAAGAGAGGCAGACATTGGCGTTGCTGGTGGAAAAGGCGTTGGACTTATCTTTAAAAAAGGCGAGATTATCAAAAAAGTTAGTGAAGAAAATTTGCTTTCTGAACTTATGAGCGAAATAGAAAAATTATAAAGGATTATTATGAACACACTTGGAGAATTTTTCCCAAAAGAAATTGAAATATTAGACAGCATAAAATCTGCGAAAATTGCGACTTTGGATATTGACAAAGTCGCAAATTCCGTATGTTTCACTGTGCATTTTAGCGAGTTTTTTCCTTATAATGTAATATTAAACTTGCAAGAAAAAATAAAAACCACTCTAAAACTAAACGCTGTTCTGATAAAGCCACGCTTTCCGAGCGAGAGTTTTGCCCCACATTGTCTTGTTTCTCTTGCACAAAAAATCAAAGAAACAGACGCCAGCATAAACGGAACTTTTGCTGGTGCGACAATGTCCTTGGAGTCTAACGAGCTCAAAATTGAGCTAAGCCACGGTGGTTCATATTTATTAATATCTAAGCAAGCTGACAAAAAAATGAGCAAACTTGTAAAAGCTTGGTTTTCTCTTGATGTAAACGTAACATTTACGGGCAAGCTACATATCAAAGATGGCGATGACAGCGTTATCGAACAACTCAGACACGAGGCAGAAAAGAAAATCCGTGAAGAGCGAGAAGAAGAAATTGCAAGATACGAAGCATCAATGAAAGAGAATATTGCAAAGCACAATGTTTCTATCAGAACAGACAAATATCTTAATCCGCAAATTATCGAAAGCACCATCAAAACAGTCTACGGAAATCTGACAAAACAAGCCCTTCGACCAATCAGCGATATCTCTGCTGTTGACGGAGTTGTGAATATTTGGGGCGAGATTTTTGCTATTGAAGTTAAAGAAACAAGGGACAAAACCAGAAAAATATACAGCATGGATATCACTGACTACACTTCTTCTATGACTATCAAAAAGCTTGAATATGTCGAGAACTGCAAGGATTTTGACAGCTTAAAAGTTGGACAAGCTATTGTTGTTCGTGGCGACATAAGCTATGATAAGTACCAAAGAGAGAACGTTATGGACATAAAAGCCTTTGGCAAAGTTGACATGGTAAAAATTGTTGACAATGCACAAGTCAAGAGAGTTGAATTGCATTTGCACACAAATATGTCTTCTCTGGACGGTTTCGCTCCTATTTCAAGCCTTATCAAAAGAGCCGACTCTTGGGGGCACAGTGCCATAGCACTAACAGACCACGGTGTAGCACAGGCTTTTCCAGATGCAATGAACACTTGCAACAAGCTAGACGATTTCAAAGTAATCTATGGTGTTGAGTCGTATTTTGTTAACGACTTAATCCCTGCTGTTAAAGGTGATAAAGACTGCAGTTTTGATGATGAATTTATTTCTTTTGATTTAGAAACAACTGGACTTAGTCCAACTTCTGAGAGAATAACAGAAATTGGTGCTGTTAAAATAAAAAATGGTGAGATAGTAGACAGTTTTGGTATGTTCGTAAATCCAAAAAAACCTATTCCACAAAAGATTACGGACATCACTGGAATTACGGATGATATGGTAAAAGATGCTGAAACAGAAGATACTGCACTGCGAAAATTTTTAGATTTCTGTGGCGACAGCGTACTTTTTGCACACAATGCAGAGTTTGATATGTCGTTTATAAGACAGGCGGCAAACAGATCTGGCATAGAAGTCAAAAATACATATATAGATACTCTCACAATATGTCGCAGTATGTTCAAAGATATCAAAAACCACAAGCTAGACACTATTGTAAAATATCTGAAACTAGGTGATTTTAATCATCACAGAGCAGTTGACGATGCGACAATTCTAGCAGAAATTTTTAAAAACTTAATCACAAGATTTAAAGAAGATTTACATATACAAAAAATCAGCGAACTCGGCACGGCACTAACTGGTGGCGACCACAAAAAACTCCCAGCTTATCACCAAATTATTTTGGTGAAAAACTTAATTGGACTAAAAAATCTATATAAAATTATTTCGGAATCACATCTAAACACTTTCTACAAAAGACCTCGTGTACTCAAAACATTTCTTGATAAGCACCGAGAAGGACTAATTCTTGGAACAGCTTGCGAAGCTGGCGAACTCTTCCGTGCTATGATAAACGGCGAAAGTTTTAACGAACTTTGCAAAATCGCAGATTATTATGACTACCTAGAAATTCAACCTATTGAGAACAATATGTTTATGGTTAGAAAAGAAAAGTGTGACGAAAAACAACTCCGTGAGTATGTAAAAACTATCATAAGAATTGGCGACAAACTGGGCAAACCTGTTGTCGCTACTGGTGATGTTCATTTTCTTGACCCTCACGATGCTAAGTATCGTGCTGTTTTGATGAAAGCACAAGGCTATTCAGATGCCGAAGACCAAGCTCCGCTATACCTCAAAACAACAAATGAAATGCTTGAAGATTTTGCGTTTTTAGGAAAAGAAAAAGCCTACGAAGTTGTTGTAACAAACACAAACCTCATTGCAAATATGATTGAAAAAATCAAACCTATTCCAGATGGTGTCTTCCCTCCTTTTATCGACGGAGCAGAGGAAGAACTTAACAACATCACATGGGAGAGGGCGAAGGTAAAATATGGCGACCCACTGCCTGAAATCGTTGTTGCAAGGCTGAATAAAGAGTTAAGCTCAATCAACAAACACGGATTTTCTGTTCTTTATATGACTGCCCAAAAACTTGTTGCAGACAGCGAGGCACATGGATATCTCGTTGGCTCTCGTGGTTCTGTTGGTTCGTCATTCGTTGCTAGTATGTCTGGTATATCCGAGGTTAACCCTCTTGAACCGCACTATATTTGTAATAAGTGTAAGTTTAGCGAGTTTTTCACAAAAGGCGAATACGACTCTGGTTTTGATTTGCCTGAAAAAAAATGCCCTAATTGTGGCGAAGAACTAGAGCGTGACGGACACACAATTCCTTTTGAAACATTCCTTGGTTTTGACGGCGACAAAACCCCTGATATCGACCTTAACTTTTCTGGCGAATATCAGAGTGGTGCACATAGATACACCGAAACACTTTTTGGTAGGGACAAGGTTTTTAAAGCTGGAACTATCGGCACACTTGCTGACAAAACAGCCCTAGGCTATGTAAAAAAATACGAAGAACTTTCTAACAAAACCTTTCACAAAGCAGAACTCAATCGACTTGCAAAAGGTTGCACAGGTATCAAAAAAACAACAGGTCAACATCCTGGCGGAATGGTTGTTGTGCCAAAAGGCAAAGAAATATACGACTTTTGCCCTGTTCAAAGACCTGCGAACGACCAAAAATCGGCTAGTATCACAACTCACTTCGACTTTCACTCAATCCATGACACTATCTGTAAACTGGACGAACTCGGACATGATGTTCCAACAATCTACAAATATTTGGAAGAATATACAGGTATTCCTGTTATGAAAGTTTCTATGAGTGACCCTGATGTTATGTCGTTATTTACATCTACAAAAGCTCTGGGAGTTCAACCAGAGGCAATCGGTTCGCAAACAGGAACATTTTCTCTGCCTGAACTCGGCACGCCTTTTGTTAGACAAATGCTTATGGATGCACAACCAAAAACTTTTTCTGACTTGCTACAAATTTCTGGACTATCACACGGAACTGACGTTTGGCTTGGCAATGCACAAGACCTAATCAAAAACGGAACTTGCTCAATCGCAGAAGTTATCGGAACTCGCGATAGCATCATGACATATCTTATGCTAAAAGGTTTAAATCCAAAAATGGCTTTTAAAATAATGGAAATCACAAGAAAAGGTGGAGCAAGCAAATTTTTGACAGAAGAACATCTTGTTGCTATGAAAGAAAACAATGTGCCACAATGGTATGTGGACTCTTGTTTTAAGATTAAATATATGTTCCCAAAAGCCCATGCCGCCGCCTATATGATAGCCGCTTTGCGTTTAGGTTGGTACAAAGTGCACAAACCGACAGCTTTTTATGCAGCGTATTTCACAGTTCGCAGTGACGACTTTGACGGTGCAACGACCATAAAAGGAAAAATGGCTGTTAAGAACAAAATGAAAGAACTAGACACAAAAATTAAAAACAAAGAGGCATCTGCAAAAGAAGAAGCAACTTATGCAACTTTTCAAATCATCAACGAAATGCTTGAGAGAGATGTCAAGGTACTGCCAGTTGATTTATATAAATCTCACGCAAGCAAATTTCTTATTGAAGACGACCAAATTCGATTACCTTTCTCATCTATCCCAGGGGTTGGCGAAAACGCAGCGAAAAACCTTATGGATGGCAGAGATTTAAACGACAAATATATGTCCATAGAAGAACTACAAGCGAGAACAAAAATCTCTGGAACCGTTGTAGAAACTCTCAAAGATGTTGGAGCACTAAAAGATTTGCCAAACAGTAGCCAAATGTCATTATTTTAATTGACAAAAATGATTTTATGTGATATCATAGTACTACGCTAAAGTGTATAGGAGAATAATTTGTGAAAAAATATAACATGATTACCCCAGAGGGTACAAAAGACATTCTTTTTGAAGAATGCATTGCACGAAGAAAAATTGAAGAAAAAATCAAAAATGTTTTTATCAAAAGGTCATATAAAGAGCTTATCAGTCCAGGAATTGAATACTATGATGTTTTCGACCTAGAAAATGCAGCAATTCCACAATATGAAATGTACAAAACTTGCGACAACAAAGGCAGACTTGTTGTCTTTCGCCCAGACCTAACATTGCCTGTTGCAAGACTCGCAGCAACTCGCCTAAAAAACCACAAAGGTGCTCTAAGACTTTTCTATAATCAGGCGATTTATAGAAACAGAAAAGACCTTTCTGGCAGAAGTGACGAGTGCACTCAAGCAGG
>JAWXUN010000101.1:0-6698 GCA_044426425.1 Clostridia bacterium
TGGGACTTGCACCAATTTTAGTTGCACAAATTTTTGATATAATAAAAGAATTGCACGAAAGTGGAACGACAATTCTTCTAGTTGAACAAAATGCAGAAATGGCACTAAAAGTGGCTGACAGAGCCTATGTTTTAGAGTCAGGCAAGATAACTCTCTCTGGCACAGGTCTAGATTTATCAAAAGACGAAGCTGTTAAAAAAGCATATTTAGGTAACTAATTTAAAAAATTCAAGGACATGGCTTGCCATGTCCTTGTTTAGATAATAATAATCAAGTTGCTATAAGAAAGGTTGCTAATAAAAAATGATTAGAAAAGATAGAGAAAGAAATTCTGATTTTGCGTTTAATGTTTTTAAAAATTGTGAATACGCAAGTATCGCAACAATAAATTCAGACGGAACAGCTTATTCTGTGCCGATATCGGTTGTTTTAGTTGACAATTTCATATATTTTCATGGTGCTACTGTTGGAAAAAAGCTTGAGAATATTGCAATAAATAAAAAAATTTGCATAAGTGCTGTTACGAACACAAGGCTTGTGCCAGAAGAATTATCGAGTGAGTTTGAAAGTGCTGTGGCTTTTGGTGAATGTGAATTAGTTACCGATATTCCAGAAAAGAAAAAAGCACTAAAGGCAATATGCGAAAAATATGCAAAATCACATATTCATTTATTCGAAGAAACAGTATCAAGATATATAGATAAAACTGCAATATGCAAAATTACAATTGAAAAAATTACAGGAAAAGAATGTAAATTTTGAGATTTTGTGAATAGCCTACTGAAAATTAATCAGTAGGCTATTTTTGTTATTCTAAAGAAGAGGGAGAAGTTCCAAACTGTTTTTTGAAGTTTCTATAAAAAACAGAATAATCTTTAAAACCAGTGTCAAAGGCAACTTTTGTTGGATTTTCTCCTTGAATAATCATCTGTTTTGCGGTTAAAAGCCTTTTAACCGAAATATATTTTGCAACAGTCGAGCCTGTGGACTCTTTAAAAATTCTGCACAAATGAGATTTGCTGATGTAAAACCTTTTGCAAACGCTGTCTAGGTTTATATCCTCAAAAATGTGTCGGTTTATATAGCTGATTATATCATAAGAGAGTGTTTCGGTTGAGGTACAACTGTTTCTATTTTGAAAAGCAGTGTGTATTTCATTGAGAAGTGCAAAAAGGTTTGAATATATTTGGATTTTAGGATTTTCAGAATTTGTTATAAGATTATCTAAGAGATATCTGTGAGTGCTAGAGGAAAAATCTGTGCTTCTATATAGATTAAACTTGCCTACATCACGATTGAAAAAAGGTTCTAGAATATCGTTATTATTATCAATCGACTTGAAAGTATTTGTGTTAAAATGTATCGACATTCTTGTGTAATCAAAGCCTTTTTGTAGGTCGATGTAGTGAGCCTCGGTTGGTCGCATTATCAGAATATCGCCACTTTTGAGCTGATACTCGCTACCCTCTATTTTGTAAATACCTTGGCCACCGATAAAATAATATATCTCACAAAAATCGTGCATGTGCATTTGAAAAAATTTTGGGTCTGGTTGCTTTGTTTTACTAAAATTAAATCCAATCATGTTGTCATTGTATGTAAAATATTTAGCCATTATAAACCTCATTTTATCTATATTTTTATATATTATAACATGAAATGATAATAATTGCAATGTATAATGGCAATTATTGCAATTTAATTGTTTATATTATTGGTGTACAATAGATATATAATAATTACTAATTGGAGGAGAATATGAAACTTACCTTTCGTTGGTATGGCGACAGTGACCCTGTCAGCCTAGAAAAAATATCACAAATTCCACAAATGACTGGAATTGTTTCTGCTGTTTACGATGTTAAACCAGGCGAAGTTTGGAGCAATGAAAGCATAGAAAAAGTTAAAAATTCGGCAAAAGAACATGGCTTGGATTTTGAAGTTGTAGAGAGTGTGCCAGTCCCAGAAGATATTAAACTTGGCAACGAAAAAGCTGATGTGCTTATCGCAAATTACTGCGAAAATATCAAAAGACTTTCAAAAGCTGGAGTTAAATGTATCTGTTATAATTTTATGCCTGTTTTCGACTGGCTTAGAAGTGAGTTAGAGCATAAACAAGCTGATGGAGCAAACGCACTTGCTTATGACGAAGAAACTGTTCTCGCAATGGACCCGCTAAAAGGTGATTTATCACTGCCGGGATGGGATGCAAGCTACACAAATGATGAACTAAAATCATTATTAAAACAATATGCAGAGCTTGGGGAAGACGGACTTTGGAAAAATTTAGAAAAATTCTTAAAAGCTGTTATTCCAGTAGCTAAAGAATGTGATGTCAACATGGCAATTCACCCAGATGATCCACCATGGGGAATGTTTGGCTTGCCAAGAATTATAACAAATAAAGAAAATTTGCAAAGATTTTTGAATATTGTTCCAGAAAAAAACAACGGTCTAACTTTCTGCACAGGCTCTCTTGGAGCAAATTCAGAAAACGACTTAATTGACATGGTGAACGAATTTGCAGAAAGAATACATTTCGCTCATTTAAGAAACATAAAATACACAGGTATAAGAAATTTTGAAGAAGTAGGGCACCCTACTGAATGTGGCTCTGTTGATATGTACGGTATAGTAAAAGCATTGGTGCACGGCGGTTTTGATGGTTATGTCCGTCCCGACCACGGCAGAATGATATGGGGAGAAACCGGAAGATATGGTTATGGACTATACGACAGAGCACTGGGTGCGACTTATTTGGTAGGATTGTTTGAAGCGATTGAAAAAAGTAAATAAACAGAAATAACAAACAAGAGAGGTTGTTTACACAATGGAGAAAGTTGTAGTAGTAACTGGTGCAGGTGGAGTTTTATGTTCTCTATTTGCAGAGTTTATGGCAGAAAAAGGTAACAAAGTTGCCCTTTTAGATATCAATAAAGATGCCGCAGAGGCAGTTGCAAACAAAATTAATGACAAAGGTTTTACCGCAAAAGCATATAAATGCAATGTTATGGATAAAGCTTGCATAGAAGATGTTCACAGTGAAATTCTAAAAGATTTTGGTAAATGCGACTTGTTAATTAACGGTGCAGGCGGAAATAGTCCAAAATGCACAACAGTTCACGAAGAGTTTGAAAAAGGCGATGAGTCCGCAGACGATTTCATGACATTCTTCAATATTAATGAAGAGGGTTTCGACTTTGTTTTTGACCTTAATTTAAAAGGTGTTTTGCTACCAAGCCAAGTGTTTATGAAAGATATGGTTGGCAGAGAAAATTGTTCAGTTTTAAACATTTCTTCTATGAATGCATATAGACCGCTCACAAAAATTCCTGCATATTCCGCAGCGAAAGCAGCAGTTACAAATTTCACTTCTTGGCTTGCAGTTCACTTTGCAAAAGAGGGAATACGTGTAAACGCTATTGCTCCAGGATTTTTTGTAACATCACAAAACAAGGCTTTGTTATTTAACGAGGATGGCACAGCAACTCCAAGAACAGATAAAATTTTGAGAGCAACTCCGATGGGTCGTTTTGGCGATGCAGAAGAACTTTTGGGCACAGTTGAGTGGCTAACAGACGAAACAAAATCAAAATTTGTAACAGGTATCACAGTTGCAGTAGATGGTGGTTTCTCGGCATATTCGGGGGTTTAATCATGAAAAATATAAATATATACGCTTTTGCAGACGAAGCATCAAATAATTTTGACGAGCAAATTATTGCACTCAAAAAAAATAATCTTCAAGGTATAGAAATTCGTGGAGTAGACGGAGAAAATATCTCTGATATTTCTATAGAAAAAGCAAAAATAATTAAAACAAAACTTGATGATGCGGGCTTAATCGCATGGAGTATTGGTTCGCCACTTGGCAAAGTTAAGATTGAAAACGATTTTAACGAGCATGTGGATAAACTTAAGCATACACTAGAAATTTCTAGTATCTTAGATAGCAAAAATATCAGAATGTTCTCATTCTTTATGGATGATGGAAAAAATCCAGCAGACTACAAAGACGAAGTTATCGAAAGACTTTCAAAAATGGTAGAAATTGCAAAACCTTATGGCATTGACCTTTGCCACGAGAACGAAAAAGGTATTTATGGCGATATTGCTTGCCGTTGTCTAGATGTTTTAAAAGCAGTTCCAAACTTAAAAGGTATTTTTGACCCAGCTAATTTTATTCAATGTAATCAAGATACGCTAGAAGCTTGGGATATGTTAAGCTCATATATTAAATATTTCCATGTTAAAGATGCACAAGAAAATGGTTTTGTTGTGCCATCAGGCAAAGGTGCTGGAAATGTTCAAATTATTGCAAATAAATTTATCGCATTAGGTGGAAAGGATTTCACCATAGAACCACATCTAACAGTTTTTGATGGTCTTGCTGAGCTTGAGCAAGAGGGTGACAAAAGCGTTGTTGGAGAAGTTTTTAAATTCGCATCAAAAGAAGAGGCGTTCGACGTCGCTTGTAATTCATTTAAATCATTAATATAAGAGGAGAATTTGATTATGTTAACAGGTGCACAATTATTTACAGCAAGAGATTTATGCAAAAATTTAGACGATTTTTCTGAAACACTAAAAAAAGTTGCAGATATCGGCTATACAACTATTCAAGCATCAGGAACTTGTGCTTTTGAGCCAGAGTGGCTAAAAGAGCAATTGGACGCAACAGGTCTAAAATGTGTTATTACACACGTTCGCCCACCTGAAACTTTTTACACAGAAACTCAAAAAGTTATTGCTGACCACAAAGTTTTTGATTGTAAATATCTAGGTCTTGGAAGTTTTGGATTTGAGGATAAATCACGCTATCCACTATTTGTTGATACATACAAAGATGTAACAAAAGCTATTAAAGAGGCTGGACAATACTTTATGTATCATAACCACGGACATGAGTTCTATAAAGAAAATGGCAAGAATATGCTAGAGAGAATGGCTGAGGATTTTCCAGCAGACGAATTAGGTTTCACTCTTGATGTATGTTGGGTTCAAACAGCTGGTGCTGACCCTGCTTATTGGATTGAATATTTCAAAGGCAGAGTGCCTTGTTTACATATCAAAGATAGAGATTATGTAGGTAAACTTGTGCCACTTGGCGAGGGAAACCTTAACCTAGATAGAATATTAAAAGTTTCTGAAACATCTGATGTTGAGTATCTATTAGTAGAGCAAGACGATTGTAATGGCGAAGACCCAATCGAGTGCTTAAGAAGAAGTTATGAGTATTTAAAAGCTGCAGGCTTAAGATAAGGAGAATATTGAAATGAGTAAACCAAGATTAGGAATTATCGGTATCGGCGGCATGGGATATGGCCATGCAAAGCGTGTTTTAGACGGCACATTAACAGAGTTTGATTTAACTGCGGTTGCAGATATCAACCCAGCAAGACTAGATGTAGCTAAAGAAGATTTTGAGGGAATTGCAACTTTCACAGACGGAATTGAGCTTTTAGACAGTGGATTAGTAGATGCTGTTATTATAGCAACACCTCACTATTTTCACCCACCATATTCAGTTGCTGCAATGAAACGTGGAATACACGTAATGTGCGAAAAACCAGCTGGAGTATATACAAAACAAGTTTTAGAGATGAACGAAGTTGCAAAAGATTGTGATGTTGTTTTTGGCATGATGTTCAACCAAAGAACAAAACCTATGTATATCAAAATGCGTGATATCATCAAATCAGGCAAATACGGAGAAATTAAAAGAGTTAACTGGATTATCACAACATGGTTCAGATCACAAGCGTATTACGATTCAGGCGACTGGAGAGCAACATGGTCTGGCGAGGGTGGCGGAGTTCTTTTGAACCAATGCCCACACCAACTTGATTTATTACAATGGATTTGTGGTATGCCTTGCAAAGTTTTATCAAAACTTCATTATGGCAAATGGCATGATATAGAAGTTGAAGACGATGTTACAACTTATATGGAATATCCAAACGGAGCAACAGGCGTATTTATCACAACAACTGGTGATGCACACGGAACAAACCGTTTTGAAGTTATGCTTGATGGTGCAAAACTTATCGCAGAGGGCGACAAACTAGAAGTTATCGAGTTTGAAGTTGGAACAAACGAGTTCCTTAATACATCACAACACGGCTTTGCACTAATGCCATCAAAAAATATTGAAGTTGACACAAGTCACGAAGGACCAATCGAGCATTTGGCTGTTCTAAAAGCATGGGCAGCAAAAATTGCTGGAACAGGCGAACTTGTAGCTCAAGGTATTGAGGGCATAAACGGACTTTCTCTTTCAAATGCAATGCACTTAAGTTCTTTCTTAAATAAAGAGGTTGAGTTACCAATCGACCCAGATTTATACTACGAAGAACTAATGAAAAAAGTTGCAACATCAAGAAGAAAAGACCCAGCTGGCAACAAGTCAATGGATTTTAATAATACATATTGATAAATTAAAAATATTGGGACGTCGAGGACGCCGTCCACTAAAAGGGAGGGTGTGAAAACCCTCTCTTGTTTGTTTTTGTTAAGAAAGGAAAATTGAATGGATAAACTTAGAATAGGCATTGTTGGTGTTGGAAACATGGGCACAGCACACGCAAAATGCTTGCTTGATAAAAGAATTGAAAATGCAGAATTAAAGGCCATTTGTGATATAAACCCAGAAAAAATCGAGCGTTTTAAAGATGAAGATATAAGTTTTTACAAAGATT
>JAWXUN010000102.1:0-6553 GCA_044426425.1 Clostridia bacterium
ACGCTGAGCAGTTCATCTCGTAATCGTGATTAAAACGTCCACAAGAACAGCACCACAAATCTTTGTGAACAAAAGGATAAACCACTGGCAAAACCTCTTTGTTATCGGCAAAGTTTTTTGCAAAATCCCTTGTATATTGCTCCAAAAGTTCTTTGTTGTCAAAGTATTCTTCTAGTGGCATTTTACTTGGCATTGCCTCGAACAAAAGCGAGCTTGAACCTTGCCAAACATCGTCTTCTCCGCCATAAAAAGCTACGGATTTAACTGCTATGGACATAGAACTTGGGCGTTCGTTATTTAAATAATTATAAGTTCCCAAGCCAACAAGACCATCCCTACTTGCGTTATCCGCATAATAGACATAATCTCTGATAATTTCGACAACTTTGTTAGCTTTGTCAAAAATGTGCATATCCATTGTTACTGATTTTATATCTCTATCTGTGATATTTTGCATCACAATTTTAATATAAGCTGGGCTATTTTCATCATCTTTGAAAATACCACCATTTAAAATAATTATCGGCAAGCCGATTTTATATATATTCTCATGCAAATTAAATATTTCAATCAAAATCCCTACCACCTTTTTGCATATAGCTTTAATTAGTATTATTGTACCACAAGATAAGCTTTTTTTCAACTAAAATATTAAAATAAATTAATTATTCTCATTTTTTGTTAAGTCTTTGACAACTTCTGACGCTAAAATCAAGCCTGCGACAGACGGCACAAATGCCGAACTGCCTGGGGTTGGTCTGTTTGCTGTACCTTTTTTCTCGTCACTTTTGCGTGGCGTTAGCGGAATTTCTTTGCTATACACAACTTTTAGTTTTTTTATTCCGTTATCTTTAAGTTTTTTTCGCATAACTCTTGCGAGCGGACAAACTTCTGTCTTGTTGATATCCGCCACCATAAAGCCCACTGGGTTGAGTTTATTCCCTGCTCCCATAGAACTGATTATCGGAATTTTTTTCTCGTCTGCAATTTTTGCGAGCAAAATTTTTGAAGAAATCGTGTCAATCGCATCAACTATATAATCGAACTTGTCAAAATCTATTTCGTTTGCGTTTTCCGCTGTTAAAAAAATATTAACAGCGTTTATTTTCGCATTAGGGTTAATGTCTAGTGCACGTTCTTTCATCACCTCGGTTTTTTCTTTTCCGATTGTTGAATGAACTGCGACTATCTGCCTGTTTATGTTGCTAATCGACACCACATCGTTATCGAAAAAGTCTAGCGAGGCTATGCCACTTCTCACTAAAGCCTCGGCACAATGCCCACCGACTCCTCCGATACCAAAAACGGCAACTCGTGCATTTTGTAGTTTTTTCATAGCTGTTTCGCCCACAAGTAGCTCAAGCCTAGAAAATTCGTTTATCATATTTTTCGCCTTTCTTTTCACAATGCTATCCACAAAAATATTAAAATCATTTCAAATTAATATTAGAATTTAATATCAAAGAACTATAAAGCACAAGGACGTCGGCATTCTCAAAATCTACATACTCGTCTAAGAGAGATGACGAAAAATATCTTAAGTCAACCAATGTAACTTTGCTGTATTCTTCTAAAAAAAGCGGTGCGATAGAACTGCCGAAAGAATCTCTAAAAATCACTAGTTCTTTATCTGTTTTTGCAAGTGGACTTTCTATTTCTATAAAAGCCGCCGCTCCGTCTGAATAAATATTATAAGGGTCTTTGCTTGTTAGGTTCTCTTCGTTATAAATTGAACTTGTTGTGTTCTTCTCTAGGTTGTAAAGAACTGCCGAATTGAGCACATCATTTGTCAAATATACTAGCTCGTCTGCTTGAATTGGCAATGCCATTTGACCATAATACACACCATAAAACGGACTGAAAACTTCTTCTACAAAATTCTCTTTTTCAGGAGCAACAAAGCCCATTGAATTTGCGAAAACACTCATAGTGTCAAAAAGCTTGTCCTGTGACCAGTGTGTGTCTGTTTTGTAGTAAGACTCTAAACTTAAACTGTCAAAAATATCAACATACTCTGCATTTTCTAAGCCCGAAAGAAACATTTGTGCAATCTCTTTAGCGTCAGAATTTATGACATTTTCGCTGTCAAAACAAGCCTTGTCTGGGATTATGCTCACATAATAATTATTCGCCTTGTCTTTGATATAATCATTATACACCGAATTTGTCTTGTTTGTAAAGTATTCTATACTCTTTTCGTTTATTTTGTAATCAGTTTTGAAAATATATCCATTTTCGCTATAAATTCCGTCAACATCTTGTTGCAAAAGAAGATATTCTCTAAAAACCGCATTAAGTGTTCTCATCTCTTCTCTAATTGGAAATTGGTCGGAAACGTATTCGGAAAAACTGTCGAAAAAATCGCCATCTAAAAAAGTTTCTAGCGTTGGACTCTCGTATTGTGCGAGTTTTCGCCTTTCGGAAGAGGAATATTCTAGGCTTGGCGAAATTATTGTATACATAAAAAATCCAAAAATCACGAGCAAAAATACTATTGCATTTGCTTTTTTCAAAATAGAACTCCTCCTTTAAAATCTAAAATATAAAAATGGGTCGGCACTGCCTGCAATCAAAAGTGACGATGTCACACAGAGCAAAACAGCAATGCAGACAGGCGATAAAACTTGTATGATTTTTTTGTCTTTGTGCTTTAAAACAAGTTTTTTAAGAACAGGTGTACACGCAAAAATTCCAAGAACAAATGCCACTGCATAACTTCTGATATAATAGGCTGTTTCTGGGTTTATAATACCAGAAGAACCACCGAGAACGCCAAGTGTTTCGCTCAAAAAACTCATGTCACTGCTTGCGAAAATCAAAAAGCTGACAAGTGTTACAAGAATTAAATATATATGGGAAAAAAAGCTCGGAATTTTTTTGAAAAAGTCTAGCAAAAAGATTTTTTCTAAAATCAAAAAGACTGCAAAATACAAACCCCATATAATAAAGTTCCATTCTGCTCCATGCCAAAAACCTGTAAGCAGCCACACTATTATGATATTTCTGAACCATAAAAGCTTGGAAACCCTGTTTCCTCCGAGTGGGATGTATACATAATCTCTGAACCACGTACCCAATGTCATGTGCCAACGTCGCCAAAAATCTGTAACAGATTTCGCCGTGAAAGGATAATTGAAATTCTCTGGAAAGGTAAAGCCGAACATTTTTCCCATTCCAATAGCCATGTCGCTATATGCCGAAAAATCTAGGTAAATTTGAACAGAATATGCAACTGCATAAAAGATAGCAAAAACCATTGTTTTTTCACTGCTGTCAACGTATTTTTCGCAGAACTCGCCCAAGATATTTGCAAGCAAAACTTTTTTAGAAAGCCCAATCGTAAACCTCTGTGCACCCTGAGAAAAATTCTCCCAGCTGTGAGTTCTGTTTTTTAGTTGGTCTTCTATTATACTATATCTAACGATAGGCCCTGCGATAAGTTGAGGAAAAAAGCTGACATAACAAGCATAATTGATTATATTTTTTTGGAGTTTTGCGTTGCCACGGTACAAATCTATGTTATAACTAATTGTTTGAAAAGTGTAAAAACTTATTCCAATTGGCAACACTAATTTTAGCAAACTAAAGTCTGTGCCCAACAGCACATTTGTGTTATCTATACAGAAATTGCTATATTTAAAGTAAATCAAAAAGCTAAGACTCACCGCAATAGAAATGCCAAGTGGTATCTTTTTGTTCTTCGCCTTGTCGATTAAAAAGCCAAAAGCAAAGCTAGAAATAACCGACAAAATCATTACGAATATATACTTCTGCTCTCCAAAAAAGTAAAAAAATAGACTGCACATAAGAAGGACAAGGTTATTGCCCCTCTTAAATACAGAATTTGAAAAGAAGTATAAAATTAATGTTATCGGCAAAAACCAATATAGAAATTCAATACTAGAAAAAATCATTTTATTCTCCTAAAGCCTCGAAAGCTTCGATAAATTTCTCTGAATCTTCTGCCATAATCAAGAACATCATGTCGCCAATTGTTGTAGCAACAACGTCTGATGGGTCAACTTCAACACAAACCCATTTGCGTGGGTCAACTGTTGTTACAACTTCTTCAGCTAAAGTCTTAGCCTTTTCCGCATCCTCTGCTCTTAGCATAATCATTGAAAAAGCTTGTGAAGACATCATAGGCTCGCAGAAGTAACCCTCGACAAACTCATAGTCCTCTGAACCCAAGGTCATAAGCATAAAGTCTGATGTTATTTCCATTGTGCCAGTTGAATTTGTAAGCATTGTTTTGTAGTCATCAGCTATATCAGCATTTTCTATAATTTCTTGGAAAAAATCTGGAATTTCGCCCTCAAGATTTATTTGTGTTTCTGCTTGTGATGACTCTTCGCCAGAAGACGACTCTGGTGTTGCTGTGCAAGCTGCAAAGCTAATCATCATTGAAAGTGTAGCAATAGCTAGTAGAATTTTTTTCATAAAATTTAATCTCCTAAAAAATGTTTTGTGTTTGTATATAGTATATACGTGTGAGCGTTTCAAATTGTTTCATAAATAAAAAATTTATTTTTATTTTACCACAATTAGCGAAAAAAATCCACAAAAAATTCCCCACAGCTATAAAAAACCGTGGGGAAATATTTTTTATTCTACTTCAATTTCTATTGTATCAGAAACAATATCATCAACCATAGCTTTAACTTTGATTGTACCTTTTTCTGCACCTTGAACAATCATAAGTGCACGGCCTTTGCTTGTTACAACGCTATCGTTTTTATAGTGTTGGAAACTTTCGGCAGAACCATTGTCAACACCCATGTTAATATATGCACCCTCGAGTACAAAACTAACTTTTCTGTCGTCTTTTGGTATTCTTGTGCCGTCTTTGTCAGTTAGCATAACCTCTATATGTGCAACGCTGTCAAAGTCTGTTGTGATTTTTTCTTTGTCGCAGTTAATTGCGATTTTAGCAAATTCACTAGCTGTTTTAATAATGTGCTCAAGAATTTCGTTGCCTTTTTTAGCAACAGCTTTAATCTCGCCAGCCTCATAAGGAACAATCCATCTGCAAACTTTGTCGATATGGTCTTTGACTAAAACAGTGCCTTGTTCTTTTCCGTTGATATAAAGCGTAACTTCGTCACAGTTTGAATAAGCTTCTACAAGAATTTCGTCGCCGTCCTTATATGTCCAGCTGTCCTCTAGCTTATATGGTCTTCTTTGGTTAGCTTTTTTGTCCCAAAGTAGTCCTTCTTCTCTCTCTACAATTTCGCCATTTTCGTTTTTAACAAACATACACTTTTCGTCTTTGACAACAGTAGCAGCAAAAACCATTGGTTTTTCTTCCCACCAAGATTTTGCAACGTAAAAACTATCTCTTTTAAATCCAGCAAAGTCAACAAAAGCACCGTTTGAGCCACGTTGAGTTTTATCTTTGCTATGAGCCTCGCCCATATAACTTATGCCAGTCCAAACAAACAGAGCAGAAATATAATCTCTTTGTTGAACTAGATAGTATTCATACCAAGGTGTGCCAGTTTCGCAACCGTTTAGATGTTTATTTGGATAATTTTCAAACCCGTAATCATATATGTTAAATCTATGGCTATAACCAACGATATCAAGAGCATCTGTGTATCCAAGGTGATAACTTGCACTTGGAATTACGCAGTTAGATGTAATTGGACGAGTTATGTCCATTTCTCTTGTCCAGTCTGCAAGTTTGTTAGCTGTTTTGCCAATCTCGTATTTTTCTTCTGGAACTGCTTTAATTCTCTCTTTGATTTCTTCTATTGAAAGTGGTGGGTTCATACTGCCCCAATCTGCACCATGTTCATCAAAGTAACCAGATAAATGCTCAAGTCTTGGATATGCCCACTCAATTTCATTGCCCAAACTCCATTGGAAAATTGATGGATGGTTTCTATCTCTTTTAACAACAACTTGCAAATCTGACTTTGCATATTCTTGGAAGAACTCGTCGTGTCCTCTTGTGATATAGTCTTTAATTCTATCTACGCAGTTAAGTCTTTTGTCTTTCGCGTAATCCCACTCGTCATAGAACTCTGCTTGAACCAAAAATCCCATTTCGTCACACAAGTCAAGAAAATCTTCTGAATATGGATTATGAGAAGTTCTTATTGCATTACAGCCACAATCTTTTAAAAGAGAAAGTCTTCTTCTCCAAACATCGTCTGGAACAGCAGCACCAACAAGTCCGCCGTCGTGATGCAAGCAAGCACCATAAACTTTGATATTTCTGCCATTTAAATAGAAACCTTTTTCTACATCAACAACGCAAGTTCTAACACCAATTTTCACGCTCTCTTCTTGTAGTTTTTCTCCGTCAACAGAAATTTCTACAACAACTGTATATTGATGTGGGTCGTCTATATCCCAAAAAATTGGATTTTTTATATCAAGTTCCGCTTTTAAAACTTCTTTTTGTTTTGCCTCTAAAAATCTCTCTAAATTTCTTTCGACTGCAATTTTTCCGCTTGCGTCTTTTATTTTAATATTAGCACAAACTCTAACATCGACATCTCTGTTATTCTCAAGCTCGATATCGCCAGCAACAACAGCTTTTTCACTT
>JAWXUN010000103.1:0-6507 GCA_044426425.1 Clostridia bacterium
AATATGTGACTTTGTAAAGCTAACTTTTTCTCTTGTTTCAATTGTCGCCGATTTATAATCTAGCCCAATTAACGAAAAATTCAATATCTTTTCCCCTTAAACATTTTGTGCTGTTCTAAACTCGTGAGTGAAATTTTTGTCATAGAGTTTAGAAAGCTCGTATTCGCCTGCTAGAACATCGCCAACGATGATTAGTGCGGTTTTTGTGATTTTATTTTCTTTTGCACATTGTGCCAATTCGCCAACGGTTGTCCTAAAAGTTCTTTGGTCTGGCCATGTTGCTTTGTAGACAATTGCTGCTGGAGTTTTTTCTGTATATCCACCAATCAAAAGTTCTTCTACCAATTCTTTTATAAGAGAAGAAGTTAAAAAAAGAACCATTGTTGCTCTGTGAGATGCCAACAATCTAATCTTTTCTTTCTCTGGAACAGGTGGTCTGCCTTCCATTCTTGTTAAAATAACTGTTTGGCTGACGTTTGGCAAGGTATATTCTGCTCTTAGTGCTGCGGCTGCACCACAAAACGAACTAACACCAGGGACAACGTCAAATTCTAAATTCATTTTTTCTAAAATATCCATTTGTTCTTTAATCGCACCATAAATGCTTGGGTCGCCTGTGTGGAGTCTGACAATTGTTTTGTCCTTTGCATCGTCTGTGCTTAGAACCTGAATAACTTCTTCTAGTGTCATTTTTGCACTATCATGAATTTTGCAAGTTTCTTTGCAATTTTTGAGCAATTCTGGGTTAACAAGAGAACCAGCAAAGACAACTGTGTCCGCTTTCGCAAGTAAATTTGCACCTCTAACTGTGATTAAATCAACCGCTCCTGAACCAGCACCAACAAAATATATCATAAATTTTTCTCCTTAACAATTATAACAGAAAAGTAACTGCTTTCGCTTACTTCTTCTAAATTTGTATAAATTTTTTCGTTTTCCATACAACAACATTCGACCATTTTTGCATTTTTGATAATGTTTTTTTCTTTTAGCATATCGGTGACAGCTTTTATTTGCTTGCCACTTTTCATAAGAACTTTGTTTCCGTCCAAATCTAGCATTTTGTCTGTGTTTTGGTAAGATGCTGGAATTATGTGCAGTGACTCCTCTTTGTCACAAAGCGATATATTCAGCTTAGCTGCAACTGCACAAAAGGATGGAATACCATTGATTATCTCAGCCTTGTGCCCTCTCTCTAGCACAAGTCTGTGGATATACATATATGTTGAATAAACAGTGGGGTCACCGAGGGTTATAAAAGCTAAATCATAGCCTTTTTCAAGCTCCGAACAAATCAAATTTGCCGAGTCCTCGTGTGCTTTTTTTAGTTCGTTTTCATCTCTTGTCATTGGAAGATAACAGAGAAGTTTTTCTTTATCTTTTATATAATCTTCTGCAATTTTTTGAGCTGTTTTTTCGCCACCCATATTTGGCACGATAATTTTATCAGCCTTTTGGAGTGTTTCGACAGCAAGCAAAGTCAAAAGTTTTTTGTCCCCTGGGCCAACTCCAACTCCATATAAAGTTCCTCTCATTATATTTTCCTCTTTTTTTATATTTTTTTAGTTTAGCTCTGCGGTGTGAAGTTCAAAAAAACAGCTAGTCCTCAACACAAATCAAGCACTAGCTGTTATAATTACACAAGAAAAAAATACCAACTTAAAAAAATTTAAGTTCGCACATAAGCAAATATAACACAGTAAACTTCAATAACTTGTGAAAATATACCATCGCATTGGCAGGTCTTCCGACTTAGACATCAAACGTCATCTTTACCTTCCCAAGAAAAAAATCTCAGTGGTCTATCAAAGATAACTAATACATTACGGTAGCAAAGACTGTTTAGGATTTAACCTAATTCCCTATTATCGTTTTAACTAAAAAACGCACCAATATGTTGTTTTTTTATTAGTTTATCACAAAAAATCAATCTTGTCAATTGTATTAAGCAGCATGAAGAAAACTATTAAAAAATTAGCCAAAAAAAGCATTTTTTTACCAATTATAATTTTATTTTGTTTTTTATCAAAATCTGTGCTATACTTAAAAAAACATCGTCTATATTAGTGAGAGGGGGTTTTCTTATGCATGATGATATGATAATTAAATTGTTTTTTGAACGCTCTGAAACGGCTATAAGTGAGCTAAAAAACAAATATCAAAATCTGATTTTTTCTATCGCAAATAACTTTTTAGATAACAAAGAGGACAGCGAAGAATGTGTGAGCAGTACATATCTAAAATTATGGAACAGTATTCCACCGCAAAAGCCAAAATGTTTAAGGGCTTATTTTTCTAAGATTGTTCGCAACTTAGCTATTGACAAAATCAAACAAGACAACAGAAAAAAGCGAAAAAGTGACAACATTTTTTCTGAATTAGATGAATGTATTCCGTCACACGATAACACAGAACTTTCTAGCGACCATACTATCACAGAAGTGCTCAACAGTTTTTTGGGAAATCTTGACCCACTTGTAGCAAATTTATTTGTGAGTAGATATTTTTATGGACTTTCGGTTAAAGAAATTGCAAAGAAATATAATTTAAGTGAAACAAATACTTCTACAAAAATTTTGAGAGCAAGACAAAAGTTGAGAGAAAAATTTGAGAAAGAAGGTGTTTTAATTTGAATAGACTTAGCGAATTAATGACGAATATTGATGATAAATTTATAGAAAAAGCGAGTGAGAAAAGGAAAATTTCTCTTGTGTGGGTATCCGCTCTGATAGCCACATTTTGCATTGCTATCGCCTTGACGATTGTTTTGCTGAACATAGAAAAATATCCTATTGAAACAATCTATATCTCTAACAACGACAGTCAAACATCTAGTTACTCTGAAACGCTAGAAGTTAAATCTTGGGGCGAACTTAGCACCATAGAACAATACTCTAGCCTTGACTATGACGAAAACTTTTATCATAGTAACAGAGTTAAGATAGACGAAGTTGCAGAGTACCTTGGCAGTATCACTGTTTATGGCTATGATTATTGGAGTGGCGAAGAGGATATTCGCTATGAAAAAGAAGCCGAACTTTTTTCTATTGATAAAATCAGCACCGAATGTGCAGTGGCTGTATTGCTTGAGGGCGACTATTATATTTACACAAGCACTGATTATAAACCTGAAACGCTTGGTGATTTTTTAGGCGATTTAAATTTGCTTGAGAACATTGAGTTTGGCAATATTTATTATGACAAAGAATTTGACAACACTATTGTCTTTGACGCACCACTTGAAGAAAAAGTTTTTGAATTGTTCAGCGATACAAGTGTAAAAAATGCCGAAAACTATGACCTTGAAGTTTTGAACTACCATAGAATTATGGGTATATCTGTTGATGTTCCAATCTTTGGTTACAAAAATATTTCTCTGGAAATTTGTGAGGACGGAATTATCACCACAAATATCTTTGCAACTGGCAAGGCATTTTGCGTTGGCGAGGACAAAACACAGGCTTTTATCGACTATGTTTTTTCTGAACTTGATGGCATTAAATATGTATATGTCTATGAAGAGGACGAACCAGAAGAA
This sequence comes from Clostridia bacterium, assembly GCA_044426425.1. Classification (GTDB taxonomy): domain Bacteria; phylum Bacillota; class Clostridia; order Oscillospirales; family Acutalibacteraceae; genus SIG603. Next base: position 3,539 of record JAWXUN010000103.1, read on the forward strand.
GAGGACGAGCCAGAAACTGAAACAGCAAGTAGCCAAACGGAAAGCAAAACAATTGACTAAAAACAATTTATCTATGCAAAAAGCACTCACCTTTAAAAGATGAGTGCTTTTTGTTGAAATTGAGAAAATTATTCTATTTTTAAATTTTTAAAATTAGAAATCGAATTGAGCCATTAGATAACCATCTAAATCGTAGTATCTGTAGCTATATGTTTGAATTTCTGTGCAAGCTTCTTTGTCTGCATCTGCTGCTGATTCTAGAGCTGTTTGGTCTGCAGCCTCTAGGCTTGCTACCATTTCGTCATAAGTTACGCCTGAAGCATCAACATCAATTGTATACTCGATAACAAATGTATCGTCGCCTTCTGCGTATACATCAACTGTCATGTATTCTGGTAATTCTGCTGAAGCCATTGCTGCTTCTGCTGATTCTACATAGCTGTCAAGTGTTACTGCTGCTGAACAAGCTACAAGAGCTGTTGCCATAATCGCTGCCATAAGTAATGCTAATAATTTTTTCATGATTGTTCTCCTAAATTTTATTTTGTTTGTTTTCATTTACAAAACCACTCTAATCTTTATTAAGAATAATTTTGTTTTATGCCTATATTGCACCAAAACTTTTATCTTTTTTAACGCTATTTAAGTAAATGCTTTAGTGTGTATATATTATATCACAACTAAAAAAATAAAAAAGACCTAAATTTGCATTTTTTTACGTAAATTTAGTACTTGACAAATTGACTTTTTTGTGTTAAAGGAGTATAATGATAACAAGGTAGAGTTAGATTACTTTTAATTTTGAAAAGGAGTATGTTTATTTTATAAAACCAAAATAAACAATTATATATGGAAACTTTAAAAATTGCTATTTGCGAAGATTTATCCCAAGAGCGTGAATTATTGCTTGATATTTTAAATAAAAGTCAATATCCATGTCAAGTCGATGTTTTTGAAAATGGTGAAGATTTCTTAGATAAATTCACTCCGTATAAATACGATTTGATTTTGATGGATATTTTCATGAAAAATATAACAGGTATTGAAATAATAAAACAAATCCGAGAAACAGACAAAGATGTTACAGTTGCATTTGTCACATCAAGTCTAGATTTTACGCTTGAGAGTTACCGATTAGATGCGGTTAAATATATAGAAAAACCAGCCACAAAAAAAGCTGTTGAAGAAACTCTTAAGCTCGCAAATTTAAAGCGTTCAGAAATTAAATCGCTTATCATTCGCACAAAAAGCATGGCTAATTCATACCCACTTAAACGAATTATATGCCTTGAGCAAAAAGGAAGATATGCTCTGATACATTTCACAGGTAACGAAACAATTTCTCTTTCTATAAAAATCAGCGATTTAGAAGACCAACTCGAGAACAACAATTTTGTGCGTTGCCACAAAAGCTATATTGTAAATCTTGATTTTATAGAGTCAATCAACCAAGACTTGTTGATTTTTAAAATGATCGAGGGAGAAAATGTGCACATAAGCCGTAGCCTTTTTTGGCAAATAAAAAAATCTTTTGAAAACTATCTTTTTGAAAAGACAAGGGGACGCGGCAATGATTAAACTCAAAAATTTCTTTCTATTAATGCTTCTTGTTGTAATTATTTGGTTTGTTGGGTTTATGGTTTTTAAGATTTTACTATTTCATTTTACAACCGACTATTCCAACGAAGTCACTATAATAGATACTGTAACGGTGCAAACAGGCGACGAAAGCTATGAACTCAGTTTGCCCTATACCTTTGAAAACATCTCTGAAAACGAAACTGTTACACTCAGTTTTTCTTATGAAGTAGTAGGTGATGATATTCTATATTTCAAAACCACCTATTGCCCTGTAAAATTATTTATTGACGGAGAATTGACTTATCAACATGGTCAAGACGGCACTTTTCCAGACTTTGTGACAAGTCCAATTGCAAAGGTGCAGTTGGTTCAGTTGCAAGATGATGCACTTAATAACATATCAATTGAATATTCGCCTGCGTCTGTGAGAAGTGACATGGAGCTTGACTTGATAATTGTTGGCTCGCAACAGTCTATTATATATTATATTTTGACAAAAACTGGTCTTCAATTTATAACTGCTTGCTTTTTATCTTTGCTAGGAATTTTTCTTGTACTATTTTTCTTTTTACTTTCTATTTCTAAAAAACCAGATATGTCCGTTTTGTGGCTTGGCTTGTCTGCTTTTTTGTGTGGAATTTGGGGCTTTGGCGAAAGCGACTTAAGCGGTTTACTTGTAATGAAAGAAAGCATTTTGTATGTCTGTGTGTTTATAGGAATTTCGCTGTTGGCTGTGCCTATTCAACTTTATCTGCTTTCTGTTATTAAATTCAAACACGATTTTCTAACTCGTTTTTTGATATATTTTGATTTAACTTTGGCAAGTACATCTATTATCTTGCAATCTTTTGGCATACTCTCTTTTTACCAAACACTACCAGTATTTATAGCACTTGCCTGTGTGATTATAATTTTTGCACCACTAAATACATATTACGAATGGAAAAAATATGACAATCAAAATGCGAGAAACTTTTTAGTACCTTATACTATTTTAGCCTTTTCTTTTTTTATAGAAATATTAAATTATATTTTTAAATTCTCAGAAAATATTTGTCTTTTCGCTCAAATAGGAGTTATAATTTTCATTTTTTGTAATGGTTTTTTATATGCAAAAATGCTTAAAGAAAGTGAGTTATTAGAAGAAGAAAACAAAAAAATAGTTTTTGAATACCAACTTATGGCTAATGCTGTAAAAGAACACAAACGCTATCACAAGCTACTTTTAGAAACAAGAGAAAAAATCCGTGAACAAAGGCACGATTTAAGACATCAGCTTGCGGTTATCAAGGGCTTTATTGACGACGGCACTATTGACAAGGCAAGCGAATATCTCAATATTTTGAATGCACAAATACCAAGCGAACCAAAAACTTTTTGCGACAACA
>JAWXUN010000104.1:0-6481 GCA_044426425.1 Clostridia bacterium
AAATATGGCAACTGGGAATTTGTAAGAGCTTATTCAGAATTTGGAATTAGTGTAGAAGATGCTACTAAAGTGTTCGCACATCTTTCAAATGCAATGAAATTGATAGATGAACTTGAAAGGAGCAATCAACATGACTTGTAAAAATTGTATACACTATGATGTGTGCAGAGAATTTGACGAAACTGGTACAACAGAAATAAAAATTCTTAATTGCAAGGATTTTAAAGATAAAACAAATTTTTTGGAGTTACCTTGCAAAGTTGGCGATGAAATTTATAATGTTTGGCACGATGAAGCCAGCAACAGGTCATGCATAACTATTTATCGTGTGGAAGATGTATCAGCTAAATACATTTATTTTGCTGACGATATGATAGAGCATAACAAATTAGGAAAAAATTTGTTTTTAGACCTAAACCAAGCACGAGCAAAACTTATTACCGAGATAGCGAGAACAAAATTTCATTAACTGTCAAGTAGTCAAGCAGTGGCTACATATAATATCAAAAAGAAAGGGTGATTTTATGTCTAAGAAAAAACCAGAGATTTACACTTCACGTTCGTTTTGCATTGACCCAGTGACAGGCGAGAAAAAGCCTGTGTCCGAACTTAAATTCGAGTGGAAAAATGGCGAAATGGTGTGCATTTCAAAAAAGCGATTTATGTCCGACGAAGAGTGGCTACCAATTGTAAAGAAAATTGGCGAGAACATCACCGAAAATCTAACTACTTATCTGCCTAAAATCTCTGAGGTTTAAAAGAACATATCATGTACATATATAAAAAATGTTCAGCCTGTGGCAAGGTTTGGAATGTTTCGGTGTTTAATAAATCAAAAAAATATCTTTGCCCAGGTTGTACAGTAATTAAAAAAACACAGACTAAAAAACACATGAAAGTTGTTATAAAATGTGCTGACAAAATCTATAAAGGAGCGTGAGGAAGTGGACGTATATGTTTTGATTACAGGGATAATCTGTGTAACGGTTATTCAAGTGACAACACAGGTTCTAAAGTTTTTAAAAACAAAAGGACAAAAGCAAAGAAACGAAAAAAATCGCCTATGAATGTTCGAGCACTCATAAGCGAAAATTAAATTTAACTTACTTAAAGTATACAGGTAAAAGAAAGGATTGTCAAGATGAAACTTTATGAAATTGTTAAAAATTTAGAAATTGCACTTGAAAATGCAATTGACGAAGAAACAGGTGAGATTTTAAATCTCTCTGCTATAAACACACTTGAGCTTGAAAAAAATGAGATGCTTGAGAATTTAGCTTGTTATTACAAAAACCTAGTTGCTGAAAGCTTGGCTTGTAAAAACGAAAAAGATAATTTTGCTAACAGGCAAAAATCAGCGGAACTAAAAGCCGAAAGAGTTAAGCAATACATTGAATTTTGCTTGAATGGTGAAAAATTCAAAACCGAAAAAGTTAACATCTCATACCGAAAAAGCGAGAGAGTTATCGTTGATGATATCTATAAATTAAACGAAAACTTTCTTAAATACTCTGAACCGACAGCTAACAAAACTGCTATCAAGACCGCTATCAAAAGTGGCGAGAATGTTAATGGTGCTAATATTAAAATCATTTTCAATATGTCTATTAAGTGAGGGTGAAGTATGAGTAAAGTTATTTGCATAGCAGGAGAGAGTGGTTCTGGCAAAACAACATCTATGAGAAATTTAGATCCAAAATCTACATACTATATTGATTGTGATAAAAAGGGCCTATCTTGGAAAGCTTGGAAAAATCAGTATAACTCGGCTAATAAAAACTACAAAGCAACGGATGATGCAAAGTTAATTTTTGAAATTATTTGTGGAATATCTCAAAAAGCCCCACACATTAAACACATCATCATTGACACTCTCAACGGCATTATGATTGGCGACGAAATGCGAAGAGTCCGAGAAAAAGGATATGACAAATGGGTCGATTTAGCTCAGTGCGTTTGGAACTTGATAGATAACTCATATTTTTTTCGTGATGATTTGACGATTATTTTCACGGCACACACCCAAACAGAGCGTGATGAAACTGGCTTTATATTTACTAGAATTAAAACCAGTGGCAAAAAGTTAGAAAAAATATGTCTTGAAAGTAAATTTACAACAGTTTTGCTTGCGAAGTGTGTGGATGGGCGATATATTTTTGAAACAAAATCAAATAACAGCACTTGCAAAACACCATTAGGTGCATTTGACGAGTCTGAAATTGAAAACGACATTACAGAAGTTATAAAAGCATTGGAGGAATATTAATGTTTATCGAAAGAATAGAAAAAGAAGAAATCCAAAACAATGTGTACAAGCCTTTGCCAGAGGGTGTGTACGAAGTAGGCATCCTAAACGCAGAGATGAAACAAACTGATACTTATGCTGCAATTTATATTAAATTCGACATAAAATCAGGTGACTATAAGAATTATTATTCTGAACAGTTTAGAACTTCAACCTTTGAAAATAAAACATTCAAAGGTATGCTAATTCTATTTGTACCTGATAGGAATGATCAATATTATGAAAATCAACGCAAGAAATTTTGGAGAAACATCACAGCTATTGAAGACTATAACAACGGCTTTAAGTTTAGTGGAGACATAACTGATATTGCTAAGCTCAAAGGTAAATCTGCTAAGCTTTTAGTTTGTGAGCAAGATTACAGATACAAAGGAAAACTTGGAACTACAATAAAACCTTGTTGTTTTGTTTACAGTGATGAAGATTGGCAAGAAAAAATCAGATATATGCACAGCATTCTTAAAAATGAAGATGCAAACGCAAACACTTCAAACCTCAATTCAAATTTTAATTCTAATCTAACAGCACCGACAGTTGAGAATGGTTTTTTAGCTGTTTCAGACGACGATTTACCCTTTTGACAGCCAAAAAACCCAGCGTTTAAGCCATCGTGTCAGTCTATGTCATGCTAAAAAAAGATGTCATTGAATGTCACCCTGCATACGTGGTAAAATTATAGTGGAAAGGAGTGATAAATTTGGATGCAAAAGAAATAATAGAAACAATTAATTTTGATTTTTCAAAAGATAATTTGAATGATGACGAATTTTACACAAGGCTTTTTAATTCTAAAACTGATTATAGTGAGATAGAATTTCATAATATTTTAGTTGCTATAAAAACCCGTGCAAAAGACTATAAAATAACTTCAGAAATCAATGAAAAAATTAAAATCTATCAAAAAGTATACAAGGATAATCAAAAAAAAGCTGATGTATTAGAAAGTGTCAACAGACACAAAAAATCTTACCCACGTTGGATTGATGAGGACATGAAAATAAATGAAGTTGAATTCGTGAGAGATTTTGCAGAAATGTTTCAAACTGAACCAAAATACAAGTGTATAAATGGTGATTTATACACTGTAATGGGAAGAGTTGAAGACAACCAGATAAAAGGTGAAATTCAAAAATTGATAGAGCCTTGGACAAAAAGACGTGTCGCTAGTAGTGTTGAAAATTTAATAAAAAATTTGAAAAATGCTTGTTATAGCGAACCTATTCCCATTGATGAAGATAACATTTATTTGGAAAATGGCTTTTATAACATATCTTCTAAAATGTTTTTTGAGAATAAATATCAGTTTACTAAAAACAGATTAAGTGCCGAATATAAGAGAACAGACGAAAAGCCAAATGTGTGGCTTAAGTACCTCTCAGAACTGCTACAAGAGGAGGATATTCCAATCGCACAAGAATATCTAGGCTATTGTCTAATACCGACTAAACGAGGGCAGAAAGCCCTGTTTATACACGGCAATGGTGGTGAAGGCAAGAGCGTTTTGAAGTCAGTTATAAGTAACATATTTGGTAAATCTTACACTCTTATCAGTATAAAAGATGTAGCCGAGGGAGAGTTTTCTGTTGCGACGCTAGATAACAAATTGATTGCAATAGACGACGATGCACAGACCTCTGCATTTAAAGAAACAGGAAAATTCAAAATACTTATCACAAACAGTGACCCCATGCTTGTTAATCCCAAAGGCAGACAAGCCTATGAAGCAGTTGTATATTCAAGATTTATAGCACTTAGTAATCAGCCGATACAAGCCTTACATGACAACACAGAGGGGTTCTTTCGTCGTCAAATACTTCTCAAAACAAAGGACAAGCCAAAGGGCAGAGTTAACGATGCTTTCTTAACAGACAAGATTTTAAAAGAGAAATCGCTCATACTAAACTGGTGCATTGAGGGTTTACACCGACTTATAAGCAACGGATATTTATTCACAGAAAGCACAAATTCACGCAATAATATACATCAATTAATGTGCGATAGTTTTAATGTTTTAGAGTTTGTCAAGGATGATGAATACATAGAATTTAAAGAAAATTGTGAAACTACAAGCAATGACTTGTACAGTTGTTACAGCCTTTGGTGTTCAAACAACGGTTACGAACCTGTCAAACAGCGTACACTTATGACGTACTTTAAGACAAATGCAGAGAAATTTGAGGTGAAAGCTACTAACAATATCTTCATAGATAAAAAACGCTCAAGAGGTTTTAAGGGTATTTTAGTTAGGCAGAAATGGGATATAAATATATAATATACACTTAAATGTGTACATTGCACACTTATGGTACGGATAAAATCACCTCTTAAGCCTTGCAAATACTGAATTTGTACATTTGTACTCTTATTTCTTTACCCTATATATGTAAGAGAATAAATATATATATAATAAATAATATATAATATATACATATATATAAAGAACCTAGAAAAAATGTGTACAAGTGTGCACGAGGATAAAATTAATGGATAGAACACAATTTTTATATTTAGCACAAAAGGTGTCTACACTCAAAGATGGAGTGCAAGGAATAAAAATAAATATTCCAAAAAATATGCAAGTGATATACAACAAAATCTTTTACTATCCACTTGGCTATGAAATGAAATTTAAAAACGGTGATGTTTTACACAATGCTATTTTACACGACCTAAAAGCAAACAGTGTAATTCATTGCCCACTAGAAAATGTGAAAGGATGTGAATAACATTTGGAACTTAGAGAATATCAGCAAAAGCTGATTGACGATATTAAACTCGAACTCACAAATGGGAGCAAATCTATTTTGGCAGTTCTTTCTTGTGGTGGAGGAAAGTCAATTATTCAAGCTATGATTGCAAAAGGTGCAACAGACAAAGGAAACAGAGTTTTGTTCTTAGTACATCGAAAAGAATTGTGTGAACAAATACGTGACACGTTTAGACGTTGCAGAGTTGACATGAACCTATGCACTGTTGCAATGGTTCAAACAATATCAAAAAAAATCACAAAAATAAGCAAGCCACAATTAATTATCACGGACGAAGCTCATCACTGCTATTCAAACTCATACATAAAAATTTACGATTATTTTTCTGGCATTATCAAGCTAGGGTTTACGGCTACACCAATCCGAATGAATGAGGGCGGACTCGGTAAAATTTTTGATAAACTCATAACTTCAGTCACGACCAAATGGCTAGTCGAAAATAACTTTTTATCGCCTTACGAATATTACAGTGTGCGATTAATCGACACCGAAAATATACACGTAAAACGTGGTGAGTACGATGCACGAGAAGTTGCTGAACTAGTCGAAAACAATTTTTTCTACGGTGAAACACTAACAAATTACGAAAAACTTGCAAACGGTAAAAAAACAATAATTTACTGTGCAACCGTTGAACAAAGCAAACAGACGATACAAGAATTTAAAGACAAAGGGTATAAAGCTGAACATATAGACGGAACTACTCCAAAAGGCGAAAGGGCCAGACTTGTAGAAAAATTTCGTAACAATCAAATAAGCATACTCTCAAACGTGGATTTGTTCGGAGAGGGTTTTGATATACCAGACTGCGAGTGCGTAATTTTGTTAAGACCAACAAAATCATTAACACTATTCATTCAGCAGTCCATGCGTTCAATGAGATACAAAGCTGACAAAACCGCTATAATTATCGACCATGTAGGCAATGTATACGAACATGGTTTGCCAGACGATGAACGTGAGTGGACTTTAAAACCAAAAAAACAAAAAGAAAAAGAGATTGTCAAAATCAAAGAATGCGAAAAATGTTATAAGGTTATTTCAAGTTCAAGCACAGTTTGTAAATATTGTGGACACGTTTTTCTTAAAATCATAAACGAAAAAAAAGAAAAAGAAACCGTAGACCTAGAGCTTGAAAGAATTACGAGAGATGAAATTCTAGCAGCTAAGCCGTATGCCTATGTAGACGAGATAGGAACATTTGATGATTTGGTTAAATTTCAAAAAGCTAAAAAATATCAATTCGGTTGGGTTCTTAGACAATGTTTGCAAAAAGGAATTTTTATTCCACCCAAATACGATTACACTTTGAAGAAAATGGGGCTTAAAACATGAGCGAAAAAGACTTACAAAACGAGATTAGACTCTATCTATCTGAAAAAGGATTTATTCCTTTTCGTGCTAATGT
>JAWXUN010000105.1:0-6475 GCA_044426425.1 Clostridia bacterium
ATAAGAGTCAATGCTATACTCTGTCTTTTGAGAAATAACAAAAAAGACAGAAGTAAACACAACTAAAATAACTGCTAAAATTATTGTAGAAATTTTAGCAAATATAGATAAATAATTTTTTTTGTATCGCATTAGCTCACCTTCTATCGTTATTAATAATATCATGTTAACATAATACACAAAATAAGTCAATAGAAGAAAATAAGTTTAGGCTATTTTTTTGCTAGTATATAAAAAATATTTTTCCCTTTTTCGTCATAATCTTGATCACACTTAACAATTCTAAAAGAATTATCCTCTAAGTGTTCAACAATGTTTTCTAGGTTAAAACTTGGTAGTTCGTCAATTTCTTTTTGCATTGTTACAAAATGTCCACCTTTTTTTAGGTGCAAAGAAATATCTGTTGCCACAAAGTTTTGATTTTCCAAAATTACTATATCAAATTCATTTTGTTTTACATAATCATTGTTTTTTAAATCAATTAGATATCTCAAATCAAGGGACAAAGGCAAGAAATTATCAAAAGTTTTGTTATCGTTAATCGCCAAAATTTTGCTGTTTTCTTTTACAAAATTAAGAATTGTTTCTCTGAACAAATTTCTGTCTATCATGTATTTTTATCCACTTGATGAAATTGTTTTAAATTGCTTTGTTTGCCGTGTCTTTTCTCAAATTCTTCTTCTAACATTTCCATTGTTATATTTTCATTTGACATTAAAACAGCAAGATGATAGATTAGGTCGCTAAGCTCACAAGTTAGCTCTTCTTTATCTTTGTTTTTTGCAGCTATGATAACTTCGCTACATTCTTCGCCACATTTTTTGAGTATTTTATCAGTGCCTTTTTCAAGCAGATAACAGGTATAAGAACCATCTACTTTTTCAGTTTTTCTTTTCTCAACTGTGAGAAATTCTTCTCTTAAAATATCTATCATAAAAACGCTCCTATATTAGTTTTTTAAAGAAACAGCTGTGATTGCCAGTGTGGCAAGCAGGGCCAATTTGATTTACCTGAATTAACAGTGTGTCGTCGTCGCAGTCAGACGTTAAAGAAACAACTTTTTGTGTGTGTCCAGATGTTGCACCCTTGTTCCAAAGTTCGTTTCTTGAGCGACTATAAAACCATGTGTAGCCTGTTTCCATTGTTTTTTGCATAGACTCCATGTTCATATATGCAAGCATAAGGATTTTGCCAGTTGATGCCTCTTGAACAATAGCTGGGATTAAGTCAGACTTAACAAAATATCTTTCTAGCTCGTCTTCAAAGTTAAATGAAGCAAGTTTTTTAGAAATTTTTTGACTAGCAGTAACAGCGGTGCTTAGATTAAGATTGTTTGTATACAAAGCTTTTCCAGCTATTGCACCATATAAATCTAAGTTGTGCAAATCTAGGATATCCTTGATATTGCTAACGCCACCACTTGCGATGATATGACTAGAAACAGAACGATTAATTTTGTCTAGCATATCAAGATTAGGGCCGTTGAGTGTTCCGTCTTTCGAAATATCAGTGAAAATTATATATTTAACACCGATATCTTCCATTTGTTTTGCCATGTCGATATAATCAGTTTGACTTGTTTCTGTCCAACCCTCTGTTGCCACTTTTCCGTCTAGTGCGTCTATGCCAACAGCGATTTGTTTGCTATATTTTTTTACTGCTTCTTTAACAAAATCAGGGTTATATAGTGCAGCAGAGCCCAAAATTACACGGTCAATTCCACAGTCAATATATTTTTCGAGCGTGTTCATGTCACGGATACCGCCACCAATTTCAATTTTTAGCTTAGTATTTTTTTTAACATCAAGAACCTTTTGCATATTAACAGGCACTTTTTCTTTTGCACCGTCTAGGTCAACCATGTGTAGCCATCTAGCACCATCGTGTTCAAAACTTTTTGCTGTGTCTAAAATATCGTTTGCGACAATTTGAACAGTTGAGTAGTCACCTCTTAAAAGTCTAACGCAATTGCCGTCTTTTATATCTATCGCTGGTAAAATAATCATTTTTATACCCCTTTAAAAGTATTAGTGTTTTTTGAAAATTTATAAAACACCTTTTGTTGATAAAAGCTCACCGCTATCATTAAAACTCACAGCATTTTTAAGAGCATAAGCAAAAGCTTTGAAAAGAGCCTCAACCATGTGATGTGAGTTTTTGCCATATTCGTTTTTTAAATGAAGAGTAATTCCGCTGTTGTCCGAAACAGCACGAAAAAATTCTTCTGTCATGCAAGCGTCGTAGTCGCCAATTTTCTCTTGTGGAAAGATAGAGTTAAAAACAAGAAAGGAGCGTCCGCTGATGTCAAGAGAACAAAAACCAAGACTCTCGTCCATCGGAACAAAGGCACTGCCAAAACGCTTTATTCCTGTTTTATCACCCAAAGCCTTAAGAATAGCCTGTCCTAAAACAATGCCAGTATCCTCAATGCTGTGGTGACAATCAATAAATAAATCTCCACGTACTTTTACGGTGAGTCCAAAACCACCGTGATGAGCGAATGCATTTAGCATGTGGTCAAAAAAACCAATGCCAGTGTCGATGTCAATTCTACCACCATCAAGAGAAATAAAAATTTCTATTTGTGTTTCTTTTGTGTCCCTTTGGACAAAAGCAGTTCTATCCATTTTTGTCACCTTTCTCTTTATTTATCTAAAAAATTTTTTATGCATTTAATTGTTTCAGCGTTTTCTTCTTTTGTGCCAGCGGTTATTCTTAAAAATGTTTTGAAACATCTAACTGCTATGCTGTTTTGTAATAAGTATTTAAAAATTTCTTCTGCTCTACTAGTTTTAATAACAATAAAGTTTGTAACGCTGTCCAAAACCACAAAATCTTCTTGCTCTAGTGATTTAAGTGCAATTTGCATTTCTTCTTTTGATTTTAAAATACAATCTAAAGCACTGTCAATTTCTTCTTTGTGCTCGAGAACAACAGTAGCCATAGCCTGTGAGTATGAGTTTAAATTATATGGCGATTTAATCGCTTTAATAGCTTTTATGAGCGTTTCGTTTCCGATAGCAAAGCCAACTCTAAGTGCTGCCATGCCAAAAGCTTTTGAACAAGTTTTGAGGAGCAAAAGGTTTGAGTAATTTTCTATTTCAGAAATAATAGACTCATTCCAAAAGTCCATATAAGCTTCGTCTGCAATGACAAGTGTTTCAGGCAGACTAGAAACAATATTCAAAACTTTTTCTTTAGTAAGTCCCAAAGAAGTTGGGTTGCATGGGTTGCTAAAAATCAAAAGTTTTACATTATTATTTTTGCACATTTCGATTGATTTGTCAACATCTATGGTAAAATCTTCGTTTTTTGGAATTAAAATTCCTTCACATTCACTAAGTGAGCCATAAAATCTATACATAGAAAAGTCGTTTTCAAAAGTTGCAAACTTGTCACCTTTCATAACAAAACCTGTGAAAAGCAGTGCGATAAGCTCGTCAGAGCCATTTCCTGCAACAATATTTTTTGTTTCGAGAGAAAAAAGTTTTGCAAAAGTTTCGCTAATTTCAGTAGCTAGTGGGTCTGGATATCTGTTATAACTTATGTCAGAAAGTTTGTTATCAATCTTTGTTTTTATATGTTCAGGTATTTTGAGAAAAGACTCGTTTGCATCTAAACGGATTTTGTAGTCGCCTTTTATTGGGTCATAAGGAGTTAGTTCACGTATTTTTTCGTTTAGTTTATACATTTTCTTCTTCCTTTCTAACGGCAATTGAATTTGCGTGTGCAGTTAAAAATTCTGTTTCAGCTAGTCTTATGATATCGTCAGCAGATTTTAGAAGTTCGTTTTTTGTGTAGTATATAAAGCTTGTTTTTTTGATAAAACTGTCAACAGATAGGGGAGAGAAGAAACGTGCAGTTCCGCTAGTTGGCAGAACATGGTTAGGGCCTGCAAAGTAGTCTCCCAAAGGTTCTGGCGAGTAATTTCCTAAGAAAATAGAACCAGCATTGTCGAGTTTTCCGATATATTCCATTGGGTTTTCCATACAAACTTCGAGATGTTCTGGGGCTAGTTCATTTGCAAAATCAACAGCGTCTTGTGCTGTTTCACAAACAATAATTGCACCATAATCTCTTAGGGATTTTTTGATAATTTCGTTTCTTTCTAGGTATGCCATTTGACGAATTAATTCGGCTTTTGTTTTCTCGGCAATTTCTTTTGATGTTGTAATTAAAATTGACGATGCCATAACATCGTGTTCGGCTTGGCTCATAAGGTCAGCTGCTAAGAATTTTGGGTTTGCTGTTTCGTCAGCTATAACTAAAATTTCGCTTGGGCCCGCAATCATGTCAATATCCACAATTCCGTACAAAAGTTTTTTTGCAGTTGCAACAAAAATATTACCAGGGCCAACGATTTTATCAACCTTTGGAACTGTTTCTGTGCCAAGAGCCAAAGCGGCAACAGCCTGTGCACCACCCATCAAAAAGACTCTGTCAACTCCTGCGACAAGTGCAGCAGCGATGATGTCTGGGTTAATTTTTCCGTTCATGCCAGGTGGTGTTGTCATGATAATTTCGCCTACTTCTGCGATTTTTGCAGGTATAACATTCATCAAAACAGTTGATGGATAGGCAGCTGTACCACCAGGAACATATACACCAACTTTGTGTAGACCTCTAATTCTTTGACCGAGCATTACACCAGATAAATCAGTGTCAATTCTTGATTGTTGTTTTTGTCTTTTATGAAATTTTTCGATATTTTCAGCAGCTTTTTTTAAAGACTCAATAAAAGCTGGGTCGCTTTCTTTTGCGATAATTTCCATATCGGCTTTAGAGAGTTCTATTTTTTCTGGACACCAACCGTCAAATTTTTCGCTATATTCTCTAACAGCTTTGTCGCCGTTTTGTTTTACATTTTCAATTATTTGGCTAACTGCGACTTCTACCTTTGTGTCGTGTTCGCCAATTCGTGATTTTAAATCCTCAATAAATTTTTCAAGAAATTCTTTGCTACCTTGTGTAATATCTAACATTATCTTATTTCCTCAACTTTTTTTAATTTCATTTAAAAGTGAATTTGCGAGTTCTTCAATCTCGTTTTTACGAAGTTTTAAACTAGCCTCGTTTGCGATAAGTCTAGCAGAAATATTTGCAATAGTTTCTTTTACTTCTAGTCCGTTTTCTTTTAGAGTACTACCTGTTTCAACTATGTCAACAATGGCATCGGATAATTCAAGAAGTGGAGCAAGCTCAACAGAACCCTCTATTTTTATAACACGAACATCCATCGCCTTGCTCTCAAAAAATTCTCTTGTTACATTTGGGTATTTTGTTGCAACTGTTTTGGAGCGAAAACCTTGGTAAAAATCTACACCTTTTTTATTAGCAACAGCAAAGCGACACTTTCCAAAACCTAAATCCAAAATCTCGAAAAAGTGACTACCATTTTCCATAATTGTATCTTTGCCAACAACTCCTAAATCACAAACACCATTTTCTACATAGGTGATAACATCGGCAGCTTTTGCAAGAACAAGTTCAATTTTTCCGTCTTTTACAGGCAAAATAAGTTTTCTGCCTTTTTCTTTTATAGAATTACATTCAAATCCGCATTTTTCAAAAAGTGCGACAGTGTCTTTTTCTAGTCTACCTTTTGTTAGTGCTATTCTTAAAGCTCTCATAAAAACACCTCTTTTTCACCATTATCAAGAATTATCATCTTAGAAATTTTGTGTTCTTTCGCAAATGCTTTTGTTTCTTCTGGCGAGTTTAAGAAAGAACTTTCGCATATATATCCTTTTTGAGTTAGTTCAGAAATTTTGATTTGTGCGTCAATCTCTCTGCCTTTAACCGCAAAAACAATCACATCTGATTTTGGCAGTTCTTCTTGTGGCAAGAGAATTTCTGTGATAGCGTCAACCTCCATTGCAAAGCCAACAGCGGGCATTGGACAGCTAAATTTTTCTAACAAATTATCATATCGTCCACCTAGCAAAATAGCCGAACCTTGACCCTGTGTGTAGGCACTGAAAACCATTCCACTATAATAATCGTTTCTTTGAACAAGTCCAAGGTCGATAGTGATTTTGTCACCAAGACCAAGCTTGCAAAGGGCAGTGTATAGCGTTTTTAAATATAACAAAGTTTCTGTTAGCTCGTTATCAGTACAAAATTCTTCAGCTTGCACAAAAACTTCTTCTCCACCGAATAGACGAGGTAGCTTTTTGATAGCTTCGCTATAAACAGAAGTTTCTACTTCTTTCATAATATCATTTATTTGAGCATAGTTTTTTGATTCGATAGTTGTTCTGATTTGCTCTTTTTTGTTCTCGTCAACATCTAGTTTTTCGGCAAGCAGTCTGAAAATATTTGCGTGACCGATTTCTAGCCTAAAGTTGATATCACAAGCCTTTAGAGCCTCAACAGCTGTTACGATAACCTCTAGGTCGGCCATGAGTCCGCTTGCACCCAAAAGCTCAATTCCTGCTTGAGTGCACTCGTCACTTCTGCCAGAAAGGTCGTTTCT
>JAWXUN010000106.1:0-6474 GCA_044426425.1 Clostridia bacterium
TGTGTTTAACCCAGTGGACAAAATGAGTGAACTGAAACCCTTTTGTTAGTACTGTCATTAAAACGCCTGTTAAAATTAGCAGTGACAGCACAGGCACACCCCAAACAAAGCCGTTTATGGCACTGTTTATGCTTTCGATTGTTTCTACCATGATTTTTCTCCTTGATGATTAATAATAATTGCTTTTGGTGTTTATTGATATAAAGCGTTAAATTTATGTTATTATATCATGAGTTTGAACAAAATGCAAGCAAATTGTGAATTTTTATGCAAATCACAGTAAAAAAAGTTGCACGAAATTGAATATTAATCAATTTCGTGCATAGATATACCGTTTTAAATACTCAAGATTGTGCAAGAGATGTTTTTTTGAGTGTGAATTTAACAGTTTCGCTAACAACATAAGCCATAACAACCAAGATTATATCTTTAATTAGATAAGGTAAACTTACAGCTAAAAAAGAAGTTAAAAAGTCGATTTGAGCAATAACAGCATATTGCAAAGCACCAAGACTGTCACAAATAAGCAGACCAACTACACCTAAAAGTATTGCAATGATTTTGTTGTTTTGTTTGTTTGAAAGACCTGTGACAAATGCCATTGGCAAAAAGCCGTATAAAAAGCCGCCAGTAAATCCGAAAATCTTAGCAAATCCACCTGAGAAATTTGAAAAAACAGGAATGCCAATTGCACCGATACACAAGAAAACAAGGACAGCAATTGTGCCTTTTTTTGCTCCGAGAATGTAAGCTACAAGAGCAACTGCAAATGTTTGAAGAGTGATAGGAACGCCTGTTGGCATTGGTAAAGAAAGTTGAGAAAATACGATGATTAAAGCGGTGCATATTGCGATTAATACAAGTTTTTGGGTATTGTTTTTTAGATTTGTCATGAAATATTCTCCATTAATTTTATTTTAGATAACTATAACATTTAAAATAAATATAGTCAACCTAAAAAAATTATAATGGGTGACAATAGAGAAAACTATAAAATTTATACTTCAGATTTCATTTTTCTAATATCTTTTCCAACAAATTGCAATCTTTTATAAGAACCGAAAAATCTGGAAATCATTCTTTCGCCATACCTTTTTTGCAGTTCTGCTGGGTTTAGGTTTGTACTAATTATAGTTGGCAAATTTCTCATAATTCTGGTGTTAATAACATCATAAATAACCGATTGTGTATAATTAGAAGAAAATTCTACACCTAAATCGTCAATTAAAAGCAGTTCGCAGTCCATAAGTGAATTGCTTGTTTCGGCCTCGTCAGAGAATCTCTCTTTTTCAATTTTTGATGCAAAACTTTGGATACTTCCATAAACAACGCTATAACCTCTTTCGATAGCGACTTTTGCAATTGCCAAACTTAGGTGAGTTTTGCCAAGACCAGTAGCACCATAAAAAAGCAGACTTGGGCTTTTCATAGAAAAATTATCTGCATATTGTCTGCAAAAAAAGAAATTCTTAAGCATAGAGTCTTTGTTATCAGGAGTGAAATTCTCAAAGTATTTAATGTTATATTGCTCAAAACCAGATATCTCAAGCGGTGTACTTGCGTTGAGCTCTTCAAAAGAAATTCTCTTCAAAACTTCTTTTAAACAATCGCACATAAAACCGCCAACATAGCCAGTGTCGTTGCATTTTTTACAGCTATAATTTGGCTCTAAGTCTTGTTTGCTACAAGCATTTTTTACCATAAGTTCTTCAAGTTGTTTTTGTAAAAAAAGATTTCCTTCACGTAATTTTTCTAGTTCTTTTTTGACATTTCCACCTTTAAGAACTGTTTTTGCAGCGATAATTCCAGTAGTCCTAAGTTTTTTTTCAATCTGATAGGCTTCTGGGCATTTTTTTGTAAATGTTTCGTGTTGTAATTCGGCAATTTTTTCGGCACTTGTTTTTCTTGTGTTAATTTCTCGCATTGCTTTGTTATAAAGTTCGTTTTTAAATATCATTCTTAAATAAACCTCCTGTTAAAAATCGCTTAAGTCATAACTTGTTTCACGTTTTGTTTCATCTTTTTTCTTGTTTTCTTCTTTTGCACTAACAACATCAAATGGTGTTTTAAAGCCTTTTTCGTACCAAGAATTAAACACCTTTTCCATATATCTAATTTGATATTTTCCAGTCGCTTTCACACATTCTTCATAACAAAGACGGATAAGTTCTTTAGAAAATTTCATTTCACAAATTGCTTGATAAGAAAGTTTTTCTTCCGTCTTAACAGGGCTACGGCTAGAGATACCAAGTATGGCAGAAAATTCTTTCCAAGCACGGTTTTTTTCGCTTAACTCAATGATTTTTTCCTCTGCTTTTTCCAAGCTGTCAACAGCACTTTCGTACCAATTTTTAACCATATTTTCAATATAATGTGTGCTTGTTCTTTCTGTGCTCGCACAGTAAGAGAGCAGCATGAGGATAACTTCGACTGGCAAAAGGTAGTCATCAAAAGCGTTTAAAAGTATAGCAGACATAGTAGGCGAGAGGGTTTTGCCTAAGATGGATTGTGCTTCTGAAAAAAGATTTGCCAGTGTTTTAGACTCGTTAATTCTGTTGGCTATGTGTATGCTGTCCGGCCTTAGCATTTTTAAGCTACGTGGTTTTTCTGTTTTTATTACATCTTTTGTTGTTGTAGTTTTTTCGGCTTTCGAAACTGATGTATTTTCTTTTTTTAGCAGTCCAACTTGAATCCAATATTCAAGGCAGTCCTCGAACAAATCTGTGCTTATGCCTGTGCTTTCAAAAATTTTTTCGGCACTTATCTTTTCCATTGGATTAGCAAAAACCCAAAGGATAAATTTTAGCTCATTTTGTGAGCAAAGTTTTATATGATTATTGACGAGCTCGTGCGGAACGGCAAAAACACTGTTCCAAGAACCCATATCCAAAGTAAATTCCATTGTTTTTCTCCCTAATAGTGCAATATTTATCATATTGTATCATATTTTACTCAATATTTAAAGCTATTTGCAAAAAAAATCTTTTTAATTTATTATAGACTTGAAATAATTTGACTTTTGTGTTATACTTACAGTAATTATTTATTAAACAATAAAAAAGGAGAAATTTAATGAAGTTTCAAACAAGCAAATCTTTTAAAAAAACCTTTGCTTTATTTATGGCATTTGTTATTGCATTTTTCTCTTTGCCAAATGTATTTGTTGATGCACAAAGTTCAGGCGATTATTGTGTGACATCTGATTATGTTAATTTAAGAACAGAGGCGTCTATCTCTGCTAGTGTTATAAATGTTTTGCCACCAGATACAACACTAGAAATTCTTGATAGTAGCAATGAGAAATGGTATAAAGTAAAAGTTAGTTCTGGGCAAGAGGGCTATGTTTATGCAGAAGGATTGATAATTCTGGATACATCAACGCCAGAACCAACGGCAACGGCTAGTCCGACAACAAGTCCAACGGAAACACCAGAGGTGGATACAAATTCTTATTTACAAGTAATTGATGCACCAAGCGGTCTTAACCTTAGAGAGTCGGCAACGACAAGTTCAAGTATTTTAAAAGTTATCAGCAATGGTTCAATTCTGATTAATTTAGGAAAAAGTGGTTCGTGGTATAAAGTTACGGATATTTCATCAAATATAACAGGTTATGTTTATGAAGATTATGTAACAGAATATGACCCAAGTACACAGGACGATTCTGATATTCAGCTTTCAAGCACAGCTATCACGCTTTCAAAATATCAATCGGTATATCTCTCTGTTGGCACAAGCGATACAGTTAATTGGTCGTCTAGCGATACTAGCATCGCAACAGTAGAAGATGGAATTGTTTATGGAAAGTCCGTTGGTACTGTAATGATAAAAGTTCAAAATGTCACGGGTACGGCAGAGGCAAGTTGCAAAATAACTGTCACCGAAGAAGAAGAAGTTAGATATGCATTTCCAGAAGAGAACTCGGCATCTGCAAATGTTGCATCAAATTTAATAGCTGTTACACCTGTTGAAACAGAGTATGTAATTTTTGAAGTTAATGGTCAAACAATTTTGACAGACACATATACAACAGAGTCAGAGGACGAGGCTGGATATACAAATACAGTTAGACTTTTCTCTGCGTCGGTTACTTTACCGCAAGGTGAATACACCGCAAAAGCATACTCAACAGACTCTTCTGATTATTATTCATTCACGGTTTTTGTGAGTAAAGGCACAGATGTTTATACCTCGACAGAAAGACAAATCAGTAGTTCTATGATAAGCATTCTTGAAAGTTTTGAGGGCTATGCACCAACAGTTTATATAGACACTCTTGGTGGTGGAATTCCAACAGTTGGTTACGGTTTAGTTTTGTATAGCAATGATGTTTTTTACAACAATTTAACAAAAACAGAGGCAAGAGCACAGTTAGTAGATACCCTTACCACTGGTGGATATGTTTCATCAATTAACAGTTTGGTTTCAAGTAATAATCTTAATATGAATCAGGCACAGTTTGACGCTTTAGTGAGTTTTACATACAATGTTGGCTCTGGCTGGACAAGCAGTTCTGATACAAAAACAGCCTTGCTTTCTATCAAAGATTTTAGTACTTTAACAGAAACAGGAAATACTGATGCTGATGCTTTTATAACATTGATGTTGCAGTGGCACCATGCAAGTGGTGAGTGTATTCCTGGCTTGTTATACAGAAGACTTGCCGAGGCAAAAATCTTTGTGTATTCTAATTACGAACAAGCGTATTCCTCAAACGCAAACTATAAAGTAAATGTATATGATTTCACATATCCATCTTGCGTAAAGTCTTATGAATAAAAAAACAGTGTAGGTATTTAATAATTATACTTAATATTTCTAGTGAATTAAAAGATTTTTTTGGTTTTACAGAAGTTTTAGACGCTTCAATTTTAACAAAATTCAAACACTGGTATACCTAGAAACACTGAACATTTTGATAACCTTTATCGCAATCGTGTTGTTTGCGATAAAGGTTATCAATTTAATCAAAGGTTCTTTTAATCTTGCTAAACCTAAATCTTATTCTATTAACACCATTAAATTCAATCTGCTTTTCGCTTCTATCACAAGTCTTTTGACCGTAGTGATCGCTAAAGCTATCAACAAACCTAAGTATTTTAAATCTACTAAATTTATTGTAAAACTCATTGCTTAGCTTTTCTTTTTAAATAGTTTTCAACAAGCCTTCCTGTTTTCAACAGTAGGCTTGTTTTTCTATGCCTTTTTTTATTCTCTTATTTGTATTTTTTTGTTTTTTGTGCGACTTTTTCAATCGGCTATTTTGTTAACAAGGAGTATATCACATAAAGTAGGGAATAGCTAGTTAATTTTGAAATTTTTACAGCTTATATATTCTGCATTATTTGGCTATTATGTCAATTGAATTGAGGTTTTATATATGTTATAATTGCTATTAAAAAATTCAGATAGAAAAATATTATCTGAAATCAAGACCCTATTGGGAAATACTTTATTAAATTAAGAGGTGATATCAGTGAGCATTGACGAAACAAAAAAATACTATGACGAAAACAGCCTAAAAGAATGGAACCGTTTAAACGTACATCCTTTTGAATTTGTGTTTACCACTCATATAATGGATAAATACATAAAACCTACCCACAGTATACTTGATATTGGTGGTGGACCGGGGCGATACTCCATTAATTATGCTAAAAAAGGCTGTGATGTTACGCTCATTGATTTATCTGACGGAAACATTCAGCTTGCAAAAGATAAAGCTAAAGAGCAAAACCTTGAATTTCCTATGTTTGTTTCAAACTGCCTAAACATTGGAGATATGGAATTAAAGAAATATGACCACGTCTTTTTAATGGGACCTTTATATCATTTACTAGATATGGAAGACAGAATTAAAGCTGTTAACTTAGCTATAGAACGATTAAAACCAGGTGGAATTTTATATTGTTCCTTTATTTTAGATTTTGCTGGCATAATATATGATTTAAAAAATGGACCAGGATTTTTACCTGAGGATTTGGGCAATCAATCGACTAAAAAATTAATAGATTCAATAACAACTGGAACTGAATATAGTGGCCCTGCATTTACATCAGCTTTCTTTATAAATCAAAAACAAATTGAACCGTTTATGAACAAGTTTAATCTTGAAAAATTACATTTATTTGGACAAGAAGGTATTTTAGCACTTAATGAAAACCAAATTAAAACATTTCCAAAAGAAGAATTTGATTTATGGATAGAAACTTCTAAAAAGTTCCTAGATATTCCAGAATTCCTAGCTTTTTCTGAACATGCAATGTATGTAGGTAAAAAACCAATATAGTGCAATCATTTATAAAATTAATAGATTATATAATGAAAAATGTAAAATTAAAAACACAAAGAACAGAAAATAAAGGTATTATTGTAGATAGATATAAATTTTATCTTGAATTATGTATATAATAATGGTATAATTATCCCATAAAGGAGTTGATAGATATGCCACAAATTATTCCAATTAAAGAT
>JAWXUN010000107.1:0-6262 GCA_044426425.1 Clostridia bacterium
ACCCAAAACGTCCATAGCATTCAAAACTGCTGGATTTTCGGCATCGTTACCTAAAACGATTGGGGCATATTTTTTTACTTCTTCCTCAATCTCTTCCCACCAAATCTCGTGAGAATTTCTCATTTTTTGCAGCAATTCTGGGTATTTATCCGCAAGGTCTTCCCTTTGCTCTGGGTCTGTTTCTGTGTTATATAATTCTTTGCCACAGACTAATCTCCACTTGTCATACATAACGGCATTAGTCCATTTTTCTGGGATAATTGTGTCTTGTCTATATTGCAAAAACTCTGTTCTATCTGTGATTTTTTCGCCATTTATACAAGGAACAAGCGACATACCGTCTAGCATTTCAGCGTTTTTATTTTCTATTCCGCAAAGTTCTGAGAGAGTTGGGAACAAGTCAATTGCAACCGCAAGAGAGTCAAAATCCTTTCCTCCTGTCAGTTCTCCGTCTTTCCAATACACAAAGAAAGGAACTTTGTGTCCGCCGTCGTAATAAGAACCTTTTTTACCTCTCAAGCCTGCGTTATATCCTACTTTTGCATATTGGTCTTTGTCTGTATTACAAGAACCAGAACTGCCGTTATCTGTCATAAACATCAAAATTGTGTTATCTTCTAAGTCGTTTTCTTGCAAAAATTCTCTTAATTTACCAAAATTTTCGTCAATATTTGTAATCATTCCATAAAACTCTGGATATACAATCTCTGGATTATTTTTGTATTGGTCGCTATATTTTGGGTCAACAAGATACGGACTATGTGGTGCATTTGTCGCTATGTATGCAAAAAATGGCTTATCTTTGTTTTCTTTGATAAAGTCTTTTGCTTGTTCGAACCACACATCTGTGCAGTATCCCTCATATTCTGTGGCTTTTCCGTCTGCAAAATATGTGTCGTCAAAATAGTCATTTCCCCAAAAATCTGGAGTTTGTCCGACACCTCCGCCTTTGTGTGCAACAACTCTCTCAAAACCTTTGTCCTCTGGTCTTGATGGGTAGTTATCGCCCAAATGCCACTTGCCGAACATTCCAGTTGCATAACCATTATCTTTGAAACATTCTGGCAAGGTATACTCGCCCTCTTTTAGAATTGAACGTCCCCAACAAGTCGCCCAAACTCCGTTGCGAAGTGGTCTTCTGCCTGTCATAAGTGCACCACGACTCGGAGCACAAAGCGGTGCAACGTGAAAGTCTGAAAAGTGAATTGACTCGTCATAAAAATTATCAATATTTGGTGTTTTTATATAAGGATTGCCTGTGCAACCCAAGTCTGCATATCCTTGGTCGTCGGTTAAAACAAAGATTACATTAGGTTTTTTCATATTTTTCTCCCCAACTTCTAATACTTTTAGGGCGACTAAAAAGTCGCCCTAAAATAAAATTTATTTAGTATTTGCTAGTCTTTCTAATAGTTCTGGATAGTCGCCGTCTTCGTCTTTATAGAATTTTTTTCTATCTGCAAGCAATGCTTTAAGCTCTGTTGTAATCTCGTCGTAGCCCTCTTTGCCGTATACATTTTGGCATTCCTTAGGGTCGTTTTTAAGATCATAAAGTTCCCAGCCAGCTGGTGTTTTTTGCTCAAGAGTTCCTGTTGCATCTAGTGGCAAACCATAATAGAAAATCAATTTATAATCTTTTGTTCTAATTCCATAGTGTGCAGGATTGTCATGTCTGTGAGCAAGATGCATCCAATAACGGAAATATACACTATCTCTAACACTTTCAACTTCGCCTGACAAAAGTTTTTTGAAACTTACGCCTTGAATTTCTTCTGGAATTTCTACGCCAGCAACATCTAAAAGAAGTGGTGCAACATCAAGGTTGCAAGCAAGTTCGTTGCAAACAGAACCAGCTTTTATCTCTTTTGGATATCTAACCAAGAATGGTGAGCGAAGGCTCTCTTCAAAACTCCAACGCTTGTCTTGGTAGTCGTGCTCGCCAAGGAACATTCCTTGGTCTGATGTATAGATAATTAGTGTATTATCTAGCTCACCTTGAGCCTCTAGCTCGTCTAAAATTGCACCGACAGAGTCGTCAATTCCAGCAACAGTACGCAAATAGTCCTTCAAATATTTTTGATAAGCTGCGTTTCCTTTGTCCTCAAAACTTGCATCATCAGCAACTTTGAGTGGGCCCGTTACATAGTTTTCTTTGCTAAAATCTTCGTATAAACTTCTGATTGGATTTCTTGGCGTTACAGAACTTCCAAAATCTCTAGATGCAATACTTCTGTGTGATCTATCCTCGAAAAGTGAGTCTGGAGTTGGTATCTCTACACCGTCAAACATAGCCTCGTGTCTTTCTGGATACTCCCAGAAATCGTGTGGTGCTTTGTGGTGACACATCATGAAAAATGGTTTGTCTGCATCTCTTTTTCTTAGCCAATCAATTGACATATCTGTGATGATATCGCTGACATAGCCTGTGTGTCTGACAACATCGTCAGCTTCTTTTTCAAAGAAAAATGGGTCTTGATAAATTCCTTGGCCTGGTTTGTCTGTGCCAAATTTATCTACAAGATATTTGTATTCATCAAAACCAGCAGGTCTTGAGCCTACGTGCCATTTGCCTATCATAGCTGTTGTATATCCGCTATCATGTATGAGGCTTGGCATACTTGGGCAACCATTTTCTGTGTCTAGTTCATCTGCAAGAGTTCTAACACCGTTAATATGGCCATATTGGCCTGTTACAACAGTTGCACGAGCTGGTGTGCAAATTGAATTTGTCGCATAGAAATTTTCCATACGAACACCCTCGTTACCTATTCTGTCAAGGTTTGGTGTTTTGAAAACCTCTGCAAGAATTGAACCATAACAGCTAATCGAATTAGCACTGTGGTCGTCCGACATAAAGTATAAAATATTTGGTCTTTTCATATTAAATTTCTCCTCTTTTATTTAGAAATTATTTGTGTTTTTGCGTTTTTCAAGCCATTTGATGTTGCGTACACAGTTATCTCTCCAGCGTCTTCTGTTGAACTAACTATTGCCATGCACATTCCGTTAAATGCATTGCAATATGGTTTTGAAAAAGTTCTGAGTGATGTTTGGTCGCCGTCATCAGCAGCAATATATTTTCCCTCACCACTTACTATAAAATTAATTTTATTTGTAGCTTTTGGGCACAAAACTCCGTTTTTATCAACAACAGAAACTTTGATATAACACAAATCTTCGCCGTCTGCATTGATGATTTTTCTCTCTGGCTCAAGTTCAATTCTATAAGGCTCTCCTGCTGTGCAGATTGTAGCCACTTTTAAAACGATACCGTTTTTATCGTATGCAACTGCCTTAACTTGACCCTCTTCAAACTCGACATTTTTGAAAATAAATCTATATCTTTCGTATTCGTTTTGCTGTTTTCTACCCTTAATTCCATACGATTTTCCGTTTACGAAAAGCTCTATACACTCAAATTTTTCACTTGCATAACAGTGAACTTCTATCTCTTTGTTGTCTAAATCGTTCCAGTTCCAATGTGGAAAAATGTGAAGAACCTCTTCGTCTGACCACTTTGCTTTGTATGAATAATATCTATCTTTTGGAATGCCTGCTCTGTCCACAATTCCAAAGTAAGATGCGTGGCTTGGCCAGTGATTTCTAAATGGTGTAGGCTCGCCTAAATAGTCAAAGCCTGTCCAAACATATTCTCCAAGCATAAACTCAAAATCGTCCTGTGCGGCAAACTCTCTCTCTGGAGAATACGCCCATTGTGGGCCTTCCATGTCAAATGAATTTACGTGATTTCTGCCCTCTATAACAATGTTTGGCTCGTCACTTTTGAAAAATCTTGGTTCAGCTGGAAAATAATATTCTCCACGAGAACTAACGCAAGACTCTGTTTCACTACCATAGAAAATCCAATCTGGATATTTTTTGTGAAATTCTGCATATCTATGAGGTTTATAATTAACACCGACAATGTCGATATTTGCCGCTAAACCATTTTTGAAAGCACCGTCTGGGTTATTAAAACCACAGGTTGTTGGTCTTGTTGGGTCGAGCCTGTGGCAAGTATCCGAAAGCAACCTAGCTGTCGCTCCGCCCTCTGGCACTGCTTGGTCTAAAATCTCGTTACCAAGACTCCACATAATTATGCAAGGGTGGTTTCTATCTCTTTTAACCATGTCGCCAAGGTCTTTTGTCGCCCATTCTTCAAAAAAGCCTGCGTATCCGTTGTCAGTTTTTGGCACTCTCCACTCGTCAAAAGCCTCGTCAAGAACAAGCAAACCAAGCTCGTCGCAGATATCTAAAAGTTCTATTGATGGTGGATTGTGACTTGTTCTGATTGAGTTGCAACCCATTTCTTTCATTATTTTCATTTGGCGATATGTAGCAAATTTATTTACTGCAGCACCCAAAGCACCAAGATCGTGATGCATACAAACACCTTTTAATTTAACGTGTTTGTCATTAAGGAAAAATCCTTTGTTGTTATCAAAACGAATTGTTCTAATACCAAAACTTGTTTCATAATCGTCAACAACCTCATCATTTTGCATAATGTATGTATACAATTTATAGAGTTCTGGGCTGTCCATATCCCACAAAACAGGATTTTCAAACTGCATTGTTGTCATATATTCGCTCTTATCTTTAACCGCCCAAAGGTCTTTGCTTTGTGCAATTTCTTTGCCATTTTTTGTTATGACATTCTTGATAACTATGATTTTTTCGGCATCTGATTTATTTTCAATCTCACATCTAATATCAACATAAGCCTCGTTATCAATCACACGACTTGTGACATAAGTTCCGTTATATGCAACGCTTATCATATCTGTTTCAATCAAATAAACATTTCTAAAAAGTCCCGCACCCGGATACCATCGTGAAGAAAAATCTTTTGGTGCAAGTTTCACCGCAACAACATTCTCTTCTTCGGCACTCATTTGCTCTGTTATATCTAGACAAAAAGACGAATAGCCATAAGGACGTCCACCAACATAAGTTCCATTAACAAAAATCTCACTTCTATTCATTGCAGCATCAAAACGCAAAGCATATTTTTTATTCGCCTGTGCTTTTTGAATTTTAATGCGATACCAACTTTCGCCAGATATAGGAAGTCCACCAGTTCTGCCCTCGTGAGTCATTGGAACAATAATTCCATCTGCGATAACTGTTGTGACTTGTTTGTCGTTTTCAACATTAAAAGGGCCTTCAACGGCCCAATCGTGTGGAACAGTTACTTCTCTCCACGCATTGTCGTCAAAGCCTATTTCTTGTGCATTTTCTATAATTCCTCTTTGAAATTTCCAGCCATTTTTCAGCCTTATAGTATTTCTAGCCATCTCTTCCCCTCATTTATGCAAGGGACGGTAACTCCGTCCCTATACAATATTTGTTAATTATTCAGTTTCAATTTTGATACAAACTGGTTCGTTAGTACTCATTGGGTCACCCATAACTGTTAGGTATTCGTCACACAAAATATGCTCTGATTTTTGTGAGCCAAGAACAGTTACATTGTTAATTTTCGCATTGAATTGTTTTGATTTTCCACCTAAAAGCTTAATTCTTACAACGCCGTCTTGTGGCCATTTCATTGCAAAAGCATACAATGTTCCGTCTTTAAAAGTAAATCTGAAATCTTCACTTGTAAAAGATTTTCTGAGTGTATCTGTGAAGTGGCCTTCTTTTGTGATTGTTGGGCCTTCACCATATTTTCTCCAAGGATATGTGTCATAAATAGCCTCGCCATTCACTTTCATCCATTTACCAACTTGTTTTAGGATATTTGTGTCTTCTTCTGGAATTGTTCCGTCTGATTTAGGACCAACATTAAGAAGAAGTGAACCGTTTTTGCTGACAACGTCAACAAGGTCGCAGATAACCTCATGTGGTTCTTTATAGTCGTTTCCATCTGTATAACACCAAGAGTTTTTAGCAACAGAAGTATCGTTTTGCCAGAAATATGGAGAAACATCTGCAAGTTGTCCTCTCTCGATATCTTTGACAGCTGATGTATGCATAAAAGCGTCATTTTTGTAGTTTATTGTAACTTCAATTCCCCACTCGATTGCTCTGTTATAATAATAAGCCATGAATTTTTTGAGGTATGGTTTCATTGGAGCAACTTGAATCCACCAGTCAAAATACATAATTCTTGGTCTATATTTATCAGCAAGTTCGCAAGTTCTTGCAAGCCAATCTTCCATAAAAACAGGGTCTAAATCATCTACATAGATTGAACCTTGGTCAGTTGTAACAACACCATTTTCACTCTTTGTTGAGAATGGTTCTTTGTATGATGGCC
>JAWXUN010000002.1:0-31526 GCA_044426425.1 Clostridia bacterium
ATATTAAAATGTTTTTTAGGTTAACTCTTAACTTTAACTTATTACTTTGCGGTTAAGCGAGGCTTAATAGCACTGCGTCCTCGACAAGCCTTCTAAGCTAGAATGTTGTCGAGGACGTTTTTACTCATAAATAATAGAAAAAAAGGAGATTTTGCAAATGAGTTTAGTACCTTATGTTGTAGAACAAACAAGTAGAGGAGAAAGGTCATATGACATTTTCTCAAGACTTTTAAATGATAGAATTATCATGCTAAACGAAGATGTCAACGATGTTTCAGCAGGACTTATTGTTGCACAACTTTTATATTTAGAGGGTCAAGACCCAGAAAAAGACATTTGCCTTTATATCAATAGCCCAGGCGGTTCAATTACTTCTGGAATGGCTATTTACGACACAATGCAATATATTAAATGTGATGTTTCTACAATTTGTATTGGTATGGCTGCAAGCATGGGTGCTTTCCTTTTGGCAGCTGGTGCAAAGGGAAAAAGATTTGCACTTCCAAACAGCGAAGTTATGATTCACCAACCAAGCGGTGGTGCACAAGGTCAGGCAACTGATATACAAATTCAGGCTGAAAGAATAATTGCTATGAAGAAAAGTTTGAACACAATTTTGGCTGAAAGAACTGGTCAAAGTTACGAAACTATTTCTAAAGACACAGAGCGTGACAATTTTATGACAGCTAAAGAAGCTATGGAATATGGCTTGATTGACAAAGTTATCGAAAAAAGATAAAGAGGATTTATATGGCTAAAAATAATGATGAAAGATTATATTGTTCGTTTTGTGGTGCTCCACAAGAAATGACAAATGGTCTTGTGCAAGGAAAATCAGCTTGTATATGTGATTCTTGTATTCAACTTTGTTTAGATGTTTTGGAGAATAGCGATGGGACTAAGAGTCGTTCTAAAAGAACAGCAGAGTCGAGAAGAACATCGTATCAAAAAAAATCTAACCAAGCAATGGATGCTAACTATGAAGAACTGGACTTAGATACTAGCTATGATGTTACTACAACAGCAGAGGATAGCTATAAAGTACTTTTAAGACCACACGAAATAAAAGAAAAACTTGATGAATATGTAATAGGTCAAGACGAAGCAAAAAAGGCACTTGCTGTTGCTGTTTATAACCATTATAAACGAATTTACTTTAGCAAACAAATTGATGTTGAGCTTGGAAAAAGTAATGTTTTGCTACTTGGTAGCACAGGTGTTGGAAAAACTTATCTTGCTCAAACACTTGCAAAAATCTTAGATGTTCCGTTTGCAATTGCAGATGCAACAACTTTGACAGAAGCGGGATATGTTGGTGATGATGTCGAAAATATTCTTTTAAGATTAATCCAATCAGCAGATTTTGATATAAACAAGGCTGAAAAAGGTATTATTTATATTGACGAAATTGACAAGATTTCTAGAAAATCAGAGAACACATCTATCACTCGTGATGTTAGCGGAGAGGGTGTTCAACAGGCTCTTTTAAAAATCCTTGAGGGAACAGAAGCAAGTGTTCCGGCTAAGGGTGGCAGAAAACATCCACAACAAGAAAATATTATAATTAATACTTCTAATATCTTGTTTATTTGCGGTGGTGCTTTTGACGGACTTGATAAAATTATTCAGAAGCGTTGTGCATCTATGGTGCTAGGTTTCACAGGTTCTGTTAATGATGCAATAGAGGCAAAAAGCAAAAATCTTTTGAAAGATGTAACTCCGTATGACCTTGTAAAATTTGGAATAATTCCAGAGTTGGTTGGACGTATGCCAGTTATAACAACTCTTGATAGTCTAGACGAAGACGCACTTGTTAGTATTTTGTTTGAACCAAAAAATAGCCTTATCAAACAATATACAAAACTGTTTAATCTTGACACAGTTGACCTTGTTTTTGAGCCAGAGGCTTTGAGGTCGATTGCGAAAAAAACACTAGAGAGAAAAACTGGTGCAAGAGGCTTACGTTCTATTATGGAAAGCTGTCTAAATGAGCTTATGTATGAAATTCCAAAAGATTACACAATTCAAAAAATTGTTGTAACAAAAGAAATGATTGATAATGGTGAAGCACCAAGAATTGAAAAGAACGAAGAAAAAGAGCAAACAATTTTGCAAATTCCAAGCGTAGTTTCAAGAAAATAAATGTAATTATCGTATGGGGCGAGCTTTCTCAAATACATGGAAACTTTTAGAGAGAAGTTCTCTAAAAGTTTCTGGGCGTGGGTTTTCTCGTTCCATATATATAGCAACATGAATATTTATTAGTCTAATAATAATCAAGTTGCTATATCCTAAAATGTTCCTATAAATTACCCCACATATTAAGAAAGGTGGTGCAGTTGATATGAAAAATTATGAATTAAATAGAAAAATATTGCCTGTGTTGGCTATGCGTGGTCTGGTTGTTTTTCCAAAAATGCTCGTGCAAATTGACGTTGCAAGAAAAAAATCAGTCATGGCGATAGAGTCAGCGTTAGAACAGGATAGAGATATATTTTTAGCAACACAAAGAGATCTTTCGGACTCTGAACCAAGCGGTGACGATGTTTTTGATATAGGTTTGGTTGCTAAGGTTAAGCAAGTTATTCATTCTCAAAATGGAATTTTAAAAGTTCATTTAGAGGGAGTTAGACGTGCAGAAATTGTAAAAATAAATCAAGAAAGCCCATTTTTAATTGCCGAAGTAGAAAATTGCGAGAGCTTAGATTACAAAGCTTCTGCAAGAACCGAGGCAATAACAAGAATTGCACACGAGAGATTTGAAGAGTACATAAGATGGTTCAAAAATGTACCAAGCGATATTCTGATAGGTGTTCTTAAAGAAAAAGAATGTGGTGCATTGGCTGACTTTATGACAGCAAATATAGCACTTGAATTTGAGCAAAAACAAATTATCTTAGACGAACTTCACCCAGTTAAACGACTCGAGAAACTCAATAGCATTTTGTTTGAAGAGGTTAAAGTTCTAAAAGTTGAAAGCGAAATCACACTAAAAACGCAAATGCAAATGGACGAAAACCACAGGGAATATATTCTGCGTGAACAAATGAAAGCCATCGCAAGCGAGCTTGGCGAAGATGCAAATTCGCTAGAAGAAACAGAAGAATTTAAAGAAAAAATCTATGCACTTGGACTATCAGAAGAGTCTGAGAAAAAGATGATTACAGAATGTGACAGACTCCAAAGAATGTCATCTAACTCCCCAGAATCAAGTGTGATTAGAACATATATAGAAACCTGTCTTTCTTTGCCTTGGAAAAAATATAGCAGAGAAAAAAATGATATAAATAAGGCACAAAGAATTCTTGATAGAGATCATTTTGGACTCGAAAAAGTCAAAGAGCGTTTTGTGGAACTTATGGCGGTTAGAAAACTAAAAGGTTCTAATCCAAATTCTCAAATTGTATGTTTAGTTGGCCCTCCTGGTGTTGGTAAAACTTCTGTTGCTAAATCAGTTGCAGAGGCAACAGGCAGAAAATACGCAAGAGTTTCTCTTGGTGGCATACAAGATGTCGCAGATATTATGGGACACAGAAAAACTTATGTCGGTGCGATGATGGGCAGAATTATGGCTGCTATGAAGCAAGCTGGCACAAAAAATCCGCTCATTTTGTTAGATGAAATTGACAAACTTGGACAAAGTTTTAGGGGCGACCCATCTTCGTCACTGCTAGAGGTATTAGACCCAGAGCAAAACAAGACTTTTCATGACCATTATATAGATTTGCCTTTTGACCTTAGCGAGGTTCTGTTTATCACAACAGCCAACGACCCATCTTCTATTCCGTCACCACTTTACGACAGAATGGACGTGATTAATCTTGGCAGTTATACAAGCGAAGAAAAAGTTAGGATTGGCACAAAATATCTATTCCCAAAACAACTAAAAGCACATGGAATTTCACCAAAAATGCTTAAAATATCAAAAGACGGAATGAACCAAGTTATAGAAAACTACACAAGAGAAGCTGGTGTTAGAACTCTTGAAAGACGTCTTGCAGAAATTTGTAGAAAAGTTGCCAGAAAAATTGTAGGCGAAGAAGATTTTCAAACACTTACAATTAAATCGGCAAATTTAGAAGAATATTTGGGTGCAGCGAAGTTTAGCAGAGATAAGTCATCACAAAGTGACGAAGTTGGTTTGGTTAACGGACTTGCTTGGACAAGTGTTGGCGGAGAACTTTTGCCAATCGAAGTTGCTGTTATGGATGGCAAAGGAAAAATTCAGCTGACTGGTTCGCTTGGTGATGTAATGAAAGAGTCGGCATCGGCATCAATC
Source organism: Clostridia bacterium (assembly GCA_044426425.1). Classification (GTDB taxonomy): domain Bacteria; phylum Bacillota; class Clostridia; order Oscillospirales; family Acutalibacteraceae; genus SIG603. The sequence goes on from JAWXUN010000002.1 coordinate 4,280, forward strand.
ACTTGCATACGAACAATGGCGGACAAACTTGGCATAAATCCAGCTTTTTATGAGCAAAAAGATATACACATTCACGCACCAGAAGGTGCAATTCCAAAAGATGGTCCATCTGCTGGCGTTGCGATGTCTGTTGCGATAACATCGGCACTGACAGGAATTCCAATCAAGCACAATGTTGCTATGACTGGAGAAATTACGCTTCAGGGCAGAGTTTTGCCAATTGGCGGACTCAAAGAAAAAGCAATGGCAGCGTATAAAAATGGAATTGATACAGTTTTGATACCTTTCGACAATGTTCCGAATTTAGAAGAAGTTGACGAAGTTGTAAAACAAAATGTTAAATTTGTGCCACTAAAAAGATTGGACACAGCCCTAGAATATTCTTTGGTTGATGTTCCAAAAAAGATAATGAAAAATAATCCTAAAAAAGAGGATTAATTCGGCGAAAATATTTTTTTATAATTATGGTTTTTTGCTCGCCGAAAGAAAGATAGGTTATTAATGAATTTTAATATGGTAGACTTTGAATTTGCGGCGGGTAGAAAAGACCAATTGCCAACATCGGATTTGCCTGAGATTGTTTTCGCAGGAAAGTCGAATGTTGGAAAATCTTCTCTTATCAACAAGTTGATAAACAGAAAAGCACTTGCAAGAGTTAGTTCCACACCAGGAAAAACTGCAACAGTAAATTCTTATAAAATGGACGAGTGCAGACTTATTGACCTCCCAGGATATGGCTATGCAAAAGTTTCGCAATCAGAAAAGCAACGCTGGGCAAAGCTGGTTGAGGGATATTTTAACAGCGGAAGACATATAAAATTAGTTATTCAGATTTTAGATATTCGTCATAAACCAACGGCGGAAGACTATGATATGATTAACTTTTTGATAGAAAGCAATTTGCCATTTATGGCTGTTTGCACAAAAAAGGACAAGCTTAACAAAGCTGAACTTGAGAAACAATCAAAAATGTTTCACGAACTTTTTGATGAACACGAGATTGAGTTTTTGCCATTCTCTGCTACTAAAGGTGACGGAGTGGAAGAACTGAAAGAAATAATCGAAAATGTAATTAAAACAAACTAAGTATTTACTTTTATGCTTTTATATGTTAAAATATTTATGTATAAAGGTTTTATAAAATTAAAAACAGGAGGATACAAATGAATAATAAATTAAAAGACCCAAACATTGAGTTTTTATTCGATGTAATATTAACACTAAAAGACAAAGACGACTGTTTTCAATTTTTTGAGGATTTATGTACTTTTCCAGAGCTAAAGGCAATGTCACAAAGGTTGGCTGTTGCAAAAATGCTTACAGAGAAAAAAGTATACAGTGAGATTGTCACAAAGACAGGTGCTTCTACAGCTACTATAAGCCGTGTAAATCGTTCACTTATTTATGGTTGTGATGGTTACGATTTAGTTTTTGGCAGATTAGCTCAAAACGAGGAAATCGATGAGTAATTATGACGTTTTTGCTCAGTTTTATGACAGCTTAACGAATAATGTTGACTATACCGGCAGGGCTGAATATCTTTTAAGTTTGCTTAAAAGATTAGGGCACGATGCCGGTATTACTCTTGATTTAGCTTGTGGAACTGGCTCTTTGACTTTTGAACTATACAAAAAAGGAATAGATGTTTATGGTATTGACAGTTCGCCGTCGATGCTTAGCGTTGCCATGGAAAAAGCTTTTGATATGGATGCAGAAATACTGTTTTTGTGTCAAAAAATGGAAAACCTAGATTTATATGGCACAGTGCAAACGGTTTTTTGTTCGCTAGACAGCATAAATCATCTGAAAAGTTTTGCGAATATACAAAAAGCTTTTAACAAAGTTTCTCTTTTTCTTGAAAAAGATTGTTACTTTATTTTTGATTTTAACACTGTGTATAAGCACAGAGAAGTCCTTGCACAAAACTGCTATGTTTATGAAAATGACGAGGTTTATTGTGTTTGGCAAAATAGCTATAAAAAGGAAAATCACAGAGTTGATATTTCTTTGGACTTTTTTGAAAAAGAGGACAAAAGCTATTACAGAACAAAAGAAAGATTTTTTGAAATTACTTGTGAGGCAGAGGAACTTTTTCCGATGTTAGAACAAGCAGGTTTTTATAATATACAAATTTTTGACGATATGAAATTTACTGAAGCAACTGAAAAAACCGAGAGAATTACGGTGGTTGCACAGAAGAAAGGTTGAGAAAAATAGACAGAATAATTAGAAACATAAGTCATGATGGAAGCGTGATGGTTTGTGCGATAGATACAACAGAAACTGTTAAAGTTGGACAACAAGTGCACGATATGTCGGCGGTTTGTGCTGCGGCTTTTGGCAGAACTCTCACAGCGGCATCTTTTATGGGTGCAATGCTAAAGTCTGACGAGTCGAGCGTTACCGTAAAATTTGCTGGAAATGGCCCTATCGGCGGAATTGTTGCAATTTCAGACAGCAGGGGAAATGTTAGGGGTTATGTGAATAACAACAATGTTGAGTTGCCACTCAGAGCAGACGGCAAGCTTGATGTTGGAACTGCTGTTGGCAAAATAGGCAGAATGTGCGTTATCAAAGATTTTGGACATGGCGAACCTTATATTGGGCAAATTGAGTTGGTAAGCGGAGAAATTGCAGAAGATATCACAAATTATTATGCAGTTAGCGAGCAAATTCCCACAGTGTGTGCACTCGGAGTGCTAACAGACAAGGAAACACACGAGGTAGTTTTGGCTGGTGGATTGTTAATTCAAGTTCTTCCTGGTGCTTATGAGAGTGATATAGACAAGCTTGAGAAAGACCTTGAGAGTATTGAGTCTATGACAACTATGCTTGCAAAGGGCATGAGTTTGGAAGAAATTTGCGACTATGTTTTGAAAAGTTTTGAGATTGACAAGCTAGACGAAACACCAATTCACTATGCTTGCACTTGTAAAAAAGAAAAATATGCAAAAGCACTGATAACTTTGGGTGCTACGGAGCTTAAGAGTTTGCCGTTGCAAGACGGAAAAGTTGAGGCTGTGTGCCCATATTGCAACAAAAAATATCATTTTAGTAAAAATGAAATAGAACAACTAATCCAAATTTCAAAGCAATAAGGAAAAAACAAATGAGTGTTAAATATACTGTTTTAGAAAAATTGAGAACGAAAAGCTTTTCGGGACAAGAGCTTGCAAACGAACTTGGTGTAAGCAGAAATTCGATATGGAAAGCAGTTAACAGTCTAAGAAAAGACGGATATGTAATTGAGGGACAGACGAACCTTGGGTACAAACTTGTTTCTTTTGGCGATGTTTTGAGTGCTGATAGTGTTGCCTCTGTTTGCAAAACAAAGGACTTGGATTTGTATGTATACGAGAGTATAAGTTCGACTAACACTGTTCTGAAAGAATGGGCACAAAAAAACTATAAAGAGGGAACAGTTATAGTTGCTAAGGAACAGACACAAGGAAAGGGAAGACTTGGCAGAAAATTTAGTTCACCTAGTGAAACTGGTGTATATATCAGTATTTTGCTAAGACCAAAATTTTCGGCAGACGAGGCTCTTTCTATAACAACGGCGGCGGCTGTTGCTGTTGCAAAAACACTTGAAGAAATTTCTGGAAAAGAAACAAAAATTAAGTGGGTTAACGATATTTTTATTGACGATAAAAAAGTTTGTGGAATACTTACAGAAGCGTCTATTGACTTTGAAACAGCTAGTCTTAGCTATGCAGTTTTGGGTGTTGGAATAAATTTGCGTGAGCCAGAAAACGGCTTTGAAAACGATATTAAAAATATAGCTGGTGCAGTTTTTAAAGACGAAATTCCAGAACAAATAAGGGCGAAAACTGTTGCGATTTTTATTGATAATTTCTTTGAAATATACAATAATTTGCCAGACAATAGCTTTATTGAAGAGTATCGAAATCGCTCGTATTTAACAGGAAAAGAAGTTAATATGCTTATCGGTGAGAATAACGAAAAAGGTGTAGTTGTTGATATTGACGACAAGGCTAGACTTTTGGTTAAACTCGAAACTGGCGAGATTAAGGCTTTTTCGGCAGGTGAAGCAATGATAAAAAAAGGTTTGTCAGAGAAAATCTGACAAACCTTTTGATGTTTTTTAGCTGTTATATTTTGGGCAAACTTCGCTTGATGCACCAATCATTTTCATTTGACCTTTTTCTATCCACACACATCTATCGCAGATACGCTCCACTTGCTCGATTGAGTGAGAAACAAAGATGATAGTTGTGCCGTTTGCGGACATTTCCGAAATACGTTTTTCACATTTTGCTTGGAACTTAAAGTCGCCGACCGACAAAATTTCGTCAGCAATTAAAATATCGGGGATTGTGGCAGTGGCAACCGAAAAGGCGACCCTTGCAATCATACCAGAAGAAAAGTTTTTCATTGGAACGTCTAAGAACTGCCCAATTTCTGAAAAATCGACAATTTCGTCAAATTTTTCTTCTATATATTTTTTTGTATAACCTAAAATTAAACCGTTAAGATAAATATTTTCTCTTGCGGTGAGTTCCATGTCAAAACCTGCACCAAGCTCGATGAGTGGGGCGATAGTTCCGTTTACGGCAACAGTGCCTGTGCTTGGTTTGTATACACCAGATATGACCTTTAGCAATGTAGATTTTCCGCAACCATTTAGACCGACAATTCCAAACGACTCGCCTTTTTTTATGTCGAATGTTATTCCTTGAAGAGCGTGAAAAGTTTCCATTTGAAAGCCTTTTTTGACAAATTGCAATAAATATTCTTTTATAGATGAAAGTTTTTCTTTATTCATCGAAAAAACCATTGAAATATCTTTTAATTCTACTATATTCACAGACGGAACTCCTTATATTTTTAAAAGCAATAAACTTATACTATTTATATTTTATCATACTTTAAAGATTAACGCAATATTTATTATCAAAAATAAGCAAATATCTTGTATAAATATAAAAAAACAAACAAAAAGCCGAGATACATTTTTGTATCTCGGCTAAAATTATTAAATTGTAGGTTTTTAATACTTGAGCCACTATACTTAGTACATTGGACTTTTCTCCGTTTCTTGAGAATGTGTTTTAGTTTAGATTTTTTGTAATTATAAGAATTTATTCACAATTATTTTTATAACTTTAGCAAGTCGAGCAGTGTAATTCTTTATTAACCCCAATCAAACTGTGATACCTCTAAATCGTGCATCGGCATCAACCTTTCGTATTAACTTATTGCTATATTTTTCAAAAGACTTTAGTTTTTATGTAGTCTTTTTGAGCATTTATTTTACGCCACAGCCCAAAGGACTACGATTATAATGAAATGGTTCTATTTCCAATGGACTCACCGCTTTCTGTTTAAATTTATGATTAAAGAAAATTATGTCAAAAAAGATTTTTGAATATTGATTTTTGTAATTAATATTTAAGTTTTTTTGTTTAATTTCTTTATCATGGCTTAATTATACACTATCAATTTGAGTTTGTCAATAGTTTTTTTAAAAGTTTTTAAAAAAAACTGTATTTATTTACTAAATAGGCTAAAATAATTTAAAAAAAAGACTTGACTATTTGCTCAAAATTGGTTAAAATATATATGTAAGATACGAACCGAAAGGAGTATAGGAATATGAATGAACAATACGAGGCAGATTTAATCACATTGATTGATGATGATAACAATGAGCACGAGTTTGAGATAGTTGACGAAATCGATACAGACGATGGTCATTTCTTAGCTTTGATGCCAACTGACAACAATGATTTAGCAGACCCAGACACATATTATATTTTTGAAATTCAAGAAGATGAAAACGGTGACGAGCAAATTCTTGAGCTTGAAGATGAAGAATTGTTAAGCAAACTTTCTCAAATCTTTGAAACACGTTTTGAAGAAGCTTTTTATGAGGATGAAGAGGAAGACAAGGACAAGGAATAATAATTTTCAGCCTGCCTGATGCGTGGACCGCACCAATATAACCCTACAATCTTTTTATAGGGAGCTTTTCTCTAACTGCGGATTGCAGACCTCCCACTTTTGTGGACGAAGGGAGCGTGAAACAGTTGGGCTGGCACCCACCTGCTTTTCTAGTAGCAGGTTATAGATAGGTGCATTACGGTTGGGTGGGTATTTTTTTAAAGACAACATGAGTTATGCTTTGGCAAAACTCATGTTTTTTTATAATATAGTATTATAGGTGTGATATGAATAAAGATTATTCAAACCAAATCAAAACTTTTTTCGATAATTTTTCGCCAGTTTTTATAAACGGTGACACAAAACCTCTCACTGAACTATGGGCGGGAAGATACATAACTTTTGATTATTACAAATTGCATTACATTACAGGCGGTTCAGCTGATGTTAATATTTTTGGAAAAACCCATCATATTGAGGCTGGTTCTTTTATGCTTGTTCCGTCTAAGACAACTGCGTTTTATTGTCAGGGAACTGTTAAAAATATCGAGCGTTATTGGTGTAGTGTTGAGATGAATTTCCCTAAAAATTTAATTCACTTTTCTAGTGAGAATATCATAACAAAGTGCGACAGAAAAAGGATTGAACCAATTTTTAAAAGACTTCTCAATTCAAGTGAAAAGACGAGTGTTGAAAATCTTGCGATGAGAAAAATTTGTCTGTTTGAGCTTTTTTCGATTTTTTTTAGTTCTTTTGAATTATCGACATTTTTTGTTGATAAAAAAACGGATTTTTATAACACTGTCAGAAACTATGTTGATGAGCATTTGAGCGAAAATTTGCATCCAAAAGACTTGGCAAAACTTATGAATTTGGAGCAAAGTTATTTTACTAGGCAGTTCAAAGAATATTTTGTTGAGTCGCCTATAAAATATATCACAAGGCTGAAACTACAAAAATGTGCGGAGGACTTGGAGTTTGGCGACTTTAAGACAATAGAAGAAGTTGCCAATGCAAATGGTTATAGCGACTATCGGTATTTTACTAGGATTTTTAAAAAGCGTTTTGGTGTTTCGCCACTTACGTATAAAAAATTAAATCAAAAAAGTCCACAAATAAGCAAGAAAAAGCCCTGTTAAAAAATTGTTTTATGTATTATAATAGATATAACAAAAAAACAAGGGAGATTATTAATATGAAAATAATTGAAAAAAGTTATGACTTTGTAGTAGTTGGTGGTGGTATGTCTGGTATCTGTGCTGCAATTTCTGGTGCTAGAAATGGTCTTAAGACAGCTTTTGTGCAAGACAGAGGTGTTTTAGGTGGCAATGCAAGCTCTGAGGTTAGAGTTGGAATTAACGGAGCTGGCAGAACTATTGGTTTTAAAAATGCAATTGAATCTGGTGTTGTTCTTGAGCTTATGTTAAGAAACAAAAAAGTTAACCCACAATATTCATTTAATGTTATGGACAATGTTTCTTGGGAAATGATTATAGAAAATGAGAATATTGACCTTTACCTTAACACAAGTATGCAAACAGCAAAGGTTGAGGACAACAAAATTGTTAGCATGGATGCTTTTCAAAATACAACTGGTACGATTTTTAGACTCAGTGCTACATATTATGCTGACACAACTGGCGACGCTAACCTTGCTTTTGAGAGTGGTGCAGAGTGGACACAGGGAAGAGAAGGCAAAGATGTTTATGGAGAAAGTCTTGCTCCAGATGTAACAGACAATCACACAATGGGTAGCACAATTCTTTTCACAGCAAGAGATACAGGTGCTCCTGTTAAATTCACTCGTCCAAGTTGGGCACACGAACTCACAGCTGAAATGCTTGGTGCTAGAGGTGTTCACGAAGTTTCTAATGGCTATTGGTGGGTTGAGGTTGGCGGTGACGACCTAGACACAATTGAGAATGCCGAGAACATCAGAGATGAACTTATTAAATATGCTTATGGTGCTTTTGATTATGTTAAAAATAGTGGAAAATATCCACAAGCTGAGAACTATGCAATCGACTGGGTTGGTTCAGTTCCAGGCAAAAGAGAGTCAAGAAGAATTATCGGTGACTATGTTTTAAAACAACAAGATATTCAAAATGCTGTTATTTTTGATGACACTGTTGCTTATGGCGGTTGGAGTATGGACGACCACACAATCGGTGGTATCAGAGCAAAACTTGAGAAATTCAAAAAAGGCGAAGGTTCTATTTGGAACCCAGTTGAAGAACTTTATGGTATCCCTCACAGAAGTATGTACAGCAAAAATATCGAAAATTTATATGTTGGCGGACGTGCACTAAGTGTATCACACATGGCTCTCAGCTCAACTAGAGTTATCGGAACTTGTGCTATTATCGGTCAAGCTATTGGTACTTCGGCAGCTGTTGCTAAAAAACATGGTGTTATGCCAAGAGGTGTTAACGAGTTTATGACAGAACTACAACAAACTCTTCTAAAAGACGATGCATTCCTACCTGGTATTCCAACAGTAGACGCAGACGACTTGGTTTCTAATACTCCTTGTACAATCACAGCGTCTAGCTATAAAGATGGTGCAGAGCCTTGTATGGCTAACAGTGCTTATGCTAGAGAGATTGAAGAAAACATCAATATGTGGATATCAAAACCAATGGGCGAAAGCGGTGGTTGGTTGCAAATTAACTTTGATAAAGCAACAGACCTTAACGAAGTTCTTTTAAGATTTGACCCTAACTTTAGTAAATATATCGCAACAAGAATTACTGACTCAAAACGTAACTACGAAGAGATGCAAGCTGAACTTGTTAGAGATTACAAAATTGAGTTTATCAAAGATGGTGAAATTGTAAAAGATATGTTTGTAGAAGATAACTTTGTAAGAGTAAATCACCATAAATTCTCTGAAACAATTAACTGCGACACAGTAAAAGTGACTGTTCTAAAAACTTATGGCGACGAATGTGCAAGAATTGCGGATATTCGTATATATAGCAATTTGAATATTATTAACCCTTAACTAAGTGGCATAAATCCTGCCAAAATCTCTGCTCACTTATTTATAAGCCTAATAATAATCAAGTTGCTATATAAGGCTTGATAGATAGTTTTTAAGAAAAGAAAAAAGACAGAAAAAATTCTGTCTTTTTTTGTTGCAAAAATTTGTTATATCTGTTAAAATTAAAATAAAAAGGAGTTTTTTTATGGGTCCTTATGATTATGAAGTTGCGGATATCCGTGGCGAATACGTTTATTTGAGAAGAACAGATATAGTGGACGATGATTTGTTTATGATAGCTATGGCGTTACTTCCTTTAGCTATTGATATTGGAGTTAAGCTGCATTATGAAAATTTTGAATACAGCATTAAATAGGTATGGTGAAAGTGAACTCTACACCATCAGTTTTGTTTTGAACGGCATATTTTCCAGAATGTTTTTCTAGTATTATTTTAACGATATATAGACCGAGTCCAGCGTTGCTTGAGCCACTTCTTTTTCTCGATTTATCAGCTTTGTAAAAGCTATCCCAAATGTTTGAGAGTTCGCTTTCTGGGATATTAATTCCGTCGTTATATACGCTGAAAACTAAGTCGTTTTCGATTTTTTTAAGACTGATTTTTATAGTGGACTTTACGTGGGCAACAGCATTGTTCAAATAGTTTCTCATAGCCTCGTCAAGTTGTTTTTTGTCGCCATAAATTACAATGTTTTCGTCTATATCTATGATTAGATTTATGTTTGATAGGATAGGTTTCATATAGGTGATTATAGATTGACAACTGTGTGATATATCGTAATCGTTTTTGTTTGACTTTGCAAAATCGTTTTCGATACTGGAGATATTAAGCATATCTTTGACAATACTATCCATTCTTAATGTTTCGCCTAAGATAATCTGACAGTATTCTTTTTTGTCTATTCCTTCTATATCTTCGTTTAGATTTTCACAGTAAATTTGAAGTAAAGCGAGGGGCGTTTTCATCTCGTGGCTAATATTTGCGATGAACTGTTTTCTGTTTTTGTCAATTGTCTTTTGATATTCAATATCTTCTTGCAATTTTTCATTTGCGTTTTGTAAATCTCTCATTGAGTTTCTGAGTTGAGTTGACATTGAGTTGATTGATTTTGCAAGGCTAGAAAGTTCGAGAGATGAGCTGTTCTCGTCCGCCTTTGTGTTAAAGTCGAGATTTGCGACACGCTCTGATATAGACTTGATATCGTTAATAGGTTTTGAGATGCTTTTTGCAATGATAAAAACAACTACCATTCCGATTAAGAGAATAACAAGTGATATTATAATGCTTGAAAAGGTTAAAACATTAACCACATCTTGTATGCTTTCGACAGGTTTTGAAATATTTACATAGCGATATTCTCCCTCATACATAAACTTTCCGAATATGGTTATAATAGAAGAACCATCGCCTGTTATTGATTCGGCAGAGGTTGTTGAGGGATTTTCTTGATACAAACTTGTGTTGAAATCGCTATCTTTTTGCGGTCTTGAGCTAAAAGTTTCGCTTAAAAATGGTAGAGGATTTCTGGAAGAGTATATTAGGGTTTCTTCGGAGAAAATTTGAATGGAAAATCCGTTTATACTATCACCATAGCTTGTAAGCTGATACAAGTTTTCTTCGTCGTCGCTGTAAGAGTTGAGTATGCTGTTGTATAGCGACTGAATTTCTGTTTTTGTTTGCTGAATTAAGGACTCTTTTGAGAAAAATAGGTTGAAAATAACTTGTCCAGCCAAGAGCAAGAGTATTAGCAAACAGAAAGAAATTATAATCTTTGATTTTATAGTTGTTTTCATTTTTATTGACCGTTTTCTTTTATTGCGAACATATAACCAATTCGGTGAATTGTTCTTATATAATCAGAGGCGTCTGCAAGTTTCATTCTTAGTTGTTTGATATGTGTGTCAACAGTGCGGCTATCTCCCTCAAAATCGTAACCCCAGACATTTGTGAGGAGCTGTTCTCTTGAAAGTGCAATTTCTTTGTTTATTATAAGATAATGCAAAAGGTCAAATTCTCGCCTTGTAACATCTATTGTTTTTTCGTTGACATTAACGCTGTGGTTTGCAAGATTTATGTTTATTTTTCCAACAGTTAAACTGTTTAGGTTTAGCTTGTTCGTTCTTTTGAGAATACTGTTAACTCGTGCTAAGAGCACAGTTGGAGAGAATGGCTTGGTTACATAATCGTCTGCACCTTCGTGAAAACCAGAAATTTGGTCGTACTCCTCGGACTTTGCTGTTAGCATAATAATTGGTATATTATCTTCTTGTGAACGAATTTCTTTTAGAACTGTGATGCCGTCTATATGAGGCATCATTATGTCAAGGATTATTAAATCTATTTTTTCATTATTAGAATAATATAGTTCGAGAGCTTTTTGCCCATCATTTGCAGCATGGACATAAAAACCCTTTGCGGTGAAAAAATCCTTTAGTGCTTTTGTCATTAAAATTTCATCATCAGCTAGTAGGATACAAAATTTGTTCTCAATCATACGAAAAACCTCTCATTTAATATTTATAATTTTATTTTAGCATATATTTTTGTCGGAAATGTGATATTTTTAAAAAATATTAATGTAAAGTGAAAAAACAACAAACCAATGGCTTGTTGTTTTTTTGCGTTTTAGTCTAATGTGTTTTTAAAATTTTACGTTTAACTCATCAACCGCAAATTTAATCGTTTTATCCATATTGATTTTTGTTGGGTCGTTATTTGCTCTTAGCTCAAAAGGCATGAAAAGTCCCAAAGTTGACCAACCAAAAAATGGGTTTAAGCCTTGTCCTGTTCCGTTTTCTGCATTGTAATATTCACGAATTTCGTCTTCTTCAAAAACCATATCAAAAGTTTTGACTGCTAATTCTTCGGCTTTTTCTTTGTAGCCATAATTTACAAGTCCATGCATGACCATGTAGTTAATAGGAATCCAACAAGCACCCATCCAAGTGCATTCTTTGCCTTGTCTTTGTTGATAATATCCTTCTTCGTTTTTTGCCCAAGAAGAAATTGGATAGTCAAGCCAAAATTCTTTTTCGTTCAAAAGATGTTTTTCGATTAAAATTTTTGCTCGCTCTTGGGTTGCAATCCCAGCCCACAAAACGGTAAAACTAGAGGCAGATTTATATTTTATAAGTTCGCCTGTGCGTTCGTTTCTGTCGTAATAAAAACCGTCTTTTTCATCCCACAAAAGTTCGTTTACCTTTGTTTTTAAATTTTCGGCTTGTTCTTCAAAATACTTAATGTCTTCTGTTTCGCCCAAAAGCTCGGCTATGACGCACATTGCTTTAAATTCTCTATACAAATAAGATGCTAAGTCTACACCCTCGCAGTATTGAGAATAAAGTGGACCTGCTCTAAGGATTTGATTATCCATTCCTGTGTGGTCGGCACTGTCCCAAACTGGCAAGCCGTTTTTATCGAAATCAGAAAACCAAAACCAATAATCTAAATATTTTTTTAGGCGTGTATAGTGTTTTCCCTCTAGCCATGTTGGTTTTTGTCCTTGTTTTAAGCCTAGCAATGCAACTTGTGCTAAAAATGGTTTGAAATGTTGCCTCATGCGTGGAACTTTTAGTGTTCTTGCAACAAAACCACATTCTAGCTGTTTATCTAAAAATGCTTCTACATTGTTTCTGCAATAATTCGGAACGCCTAGATAGGACATATAAATAGTTTCAAAATATAAGTCCCAATCGTAAATTTCTCCATAAGAATAGCCTGTCAATAATCTGCCAGATTTTATTGTGCTATCGGTAATGAGCTTAAATCCATCTTTTTTTATATCAGAATTTATTCTCAAAACTTTTTCTTTTAACAAGTCTTTGTCGATATTTTTATACAAAGTACTAATCATAAAACCACTCCCATAATTATTTTAAAATAGTAGTATGTTGCTATTTTATACAAAATCAAAAGGGACATCTTGATATAAGATATCCCTTTTTTTATGCGTTTTTGTAAATCAGAAAATTATTCGTATTCAACAACGTCAGTCCAAGAAAGTAAGAATGCTTTTTCTTCTTCTTTGCCTTTAACAAGTTGTGATGCTGCTACGATTGGTAGCCATTTTAGGACATATTGTTTTGCTGTGTCTGATTTTTTGCAGAAAATATCAAGATATTTTTCAGCATAATCTTTGTGACCTTTTAAGCAGAACAAAAGATAACTTCTAGCTACGTCAGCACTAGCATTACCTTGTGTTGCGTGTGCCCAGTCAAGAATAAAAGCAGTGCTATCTTCTTTGATAACTACGTTTGCAGGAGAGAAGTCGCCGTGACAAAGTTTTGTATGTTTTGGCATACCCTCTAGTCTTTGGTGAAGTTCGTATTTTGTTGTTGCATCTAAATCTGAAAGAGAGATTTTTCTGACCATTTTATCTTTTAGTTTTGTAAGAAGTGGTGCTTTTTGGTCGTGAATTTGTAATTGGACAGACACGAATATATCTAGGTATTCGTCAATTTTTTCTGGATTTTCTTCTATCATTTCAGCGATTGTTTTGCCCTCTTGATAAGTAGTTACGATAGCCCATTTTCCGTCAACCATGCTTACTTCTTTAACGCCAGGAGTTGCAAGTCCTGTTTCTTCTACTCTTGCTAGGTTAAGTGCTTCGTTTAGGATATCGGCTTTTGAATAATTTTCGTTGAAGACTTTGATGACGCTGTCGCCATCTCTGTAGATTGTTTTTTTACTTCTTTTAGCAATAACATTTTCTAGTTTCATAAATATATCCTCTTTCTATTTTTATTTTTTTCAATACATAAATTTTTATAATTTATTTTCTATGTTCATATTGTAACACAATATAATCAAAAAATCAATATAAATTTTAATTTTTATGTACAAGTTTACGAGGATTTTTTGTACAAATAACACAAAACCCCTGAAACAAGTTCAAGGGTTTTGATTTATAGTTAATAACAAAGGTAGTTATTAAAATTATTCACCGTGGAAAGCTTGGATATAAAGCTCTTTGATGTCAGCTAGAAGTGGGTATCTTGGGTTAGCACCTGTGCATTGGTCGTCGAATGCATTCTCAACCATTTCATCTAGTGTAGCCATAAATGCTTCTTCTGAAACGCCGTAATCTTTGATTGATTTTTTAACGCCGATAGAATCTCTTAGCTCATCATAAGCTTTGAAGAAGTTCTCGAAGATTTCTTTATCACTTCTGCCTTTGATGCCGATAAATTGAGCAATTTCAACATATCTCTCGAAGCAGTGTGGGTATTGGTATTGTGAGAATGAACCCATTTTTGGTGGTACATCAACTGCATTGTATCTCATAACGTATGGTAATAAGATAGCATTTGCGATACCATGTGGTAGGTGATGATAAGCACCTAGTTTATGAGCCATTGAGTGGTTCAAACCTAAGAATGCGTTAGCAAAAGCCATACCAGCAAGTGTTGATGCTTCAGCCATTTTCTCACGAGCCTCTACGTTTGTTCCGTCAGCATAAGCTGTTGGTAGGAATTTGAATACGTTTTTAGCAGCTTTTAGAGCAGGGCCGTCTGAGAACTCACTAGCTAGAACAGAAACATAAGCTTCTAAAGCATGAGTCAATGCATCGATACCAGAAGCACTTGTTAAGCCTTTTGGTTGGCTCATCATGTTGTCTGTGTCAACGATTGCCATGTGAGGCATAAGCTCGTAGTCAGCTAGTGGGTATTTTGTACCTGTTGTTTCGTCTGTGATAACAGCAAAAGGAGTAACCTCTGAACCTGTACCAGAAGATGTTGGGATAGCAATAAATAATGCTTTTTCGCCCATTTTAGGGAATGTGTAAATTCTTTTTCTGATGTCCATGAATGTCATAGCCATGTTTAGGAAGTCAGCATCTGGGTGCTCATAAAGAACCCACATGATTTTACCAGCATCCATTGCAGAACCACCACCAAGAGCGATGATGCAGTCTGGTTGGAACTCAGCCATAGCTTTAGCACCTTCTCTAGCACAAGCTAGTGTTGGGTCTGGAGCAACGTCAGAGAATACTGTGTATTTGATTTCCATTTCGTCTAGTTTATCTGTAATAGCTTTTGTGTAACCGTTTTGATATAAGAATTGGTCAGTTACGATGAAAGCTTTCTTTTTGCCATAGTAAGCTTTTAGCTCATCTAGTGCAACTGGCATACAACCTTTTTTGAAATATAGTTTTTCAGGTGTTCTAAACCAAAGCATATTTTCTCTCCTCTCAGCAACTGTTTTAACATTAATTAGATGTTGTGCACCAACGTTTTGAGAAACAGAGTTTCCGCCCCATGTGCCACAACCAAGTGTTAAAGAAGGAGTGAGTTTGAAGTTGTATAAGTCACCGATACCACCGTGTGAAGAAGGTGTATTGATAACGATACGGCAAGTTTTCATCATCTCTGCGTGTTTCATCATTTTTTCTTTTTCGTTGATGTTGATGTAAAGTGAAGATGTATGACCAAGTCCGCCGTCCTCAACAAGTTGAGCTGATTTAGCAAGAGCATCGTCAAAATCTTTAGCTTTGTACATACCAAGAACTGGAGAAAGTTTTTCGTGTGCGAATTCTTCTTCGATTTCTACATTCTCAACTTCGCCGATGATGATTTTTGTTGACTCAGGAACACTTACGCCAGCAAGAGCTGCGATTGTGTAAGCTGATTGACCAACGATTTTAGCATTTAATGCACCATTGATGATGATTGTTTTTCTAACTTTTTCTGTTTCTTCTGGATTTAAGAAGTAACAACCTCTTTTGATAAATTCTTTTCTAACTTCTGCATATACTTTATCAAGAGCGATAACAGCTTGCTCAGAAGCACAAATCATACCATTGTCAAATGTTTTTGAGTGGATGATTGAGTTAACAGCTAGTCTTACGTCTGCTGTATCGTCGATGATAACTGGTGTGTTACCAGCACCAACGCCCAAAGCTGGTTTGCCTGAAGAGTAAGCAGCTTTAACCATTGCAGGACCACCTGTTGCAAGGATTGTGTCAGCTTCTTTCATAACAAGGTTTGTTAGTTCTAGTGATGGAACGTCAATCCAAGAGAATAGACCTTCTGGAGCACCTGCTTCAACAGCAGCCTCTAGAACAACTTTTGCAGCCTCGATTGTACATCCTTTTGCACGTGGATGTGGGCTGATGATAATACCATTTCTTGTTTTTAAGCAAAGAAGTGTTTTGAATATTGCTGTTGATGTTGGGTTAGTTGTTGGGATAACCGCAGCAATAACACCGATTGGAGAAGCAATTTTTTTGATACCATAAGCTGCATCTTCTTCAATAACACCACAAGTTTTCATATTTTTGTATGCATTGTAGATGTATTCAGATGCATAGTGGTTTTTTGTGATTTTATCTTCCACAACACCCATGCCTGTTTCAGCTACTGCCATTTTTGCTAGTGGAATTCTAGCTTTGTTAGCTGCTAAACAAGCTGCTTTAAAAATTTTGTCTACTTGTTCTTGTGTGTAAGTAGAAAATATTTTTTGAGCTTCTCTAACTCTAGCAAGAGCTTCGTTAAAGCTTTCAACACTGTCTACGATTTGATAAGTTTTTGTTGACATAAAAGTTTCTCCCTTATTAATATAATAGTACGAATAGCAATGAATTTTGCTGTTCTTGTTCTACGTTTTTACAGTTAGTATTATAGATTAAATACTAGCTTGATAAAATTTTAACATAGTATATTTTGTTTGTAAATAACATTTTTGATATAAGCATATTAACTAAGTGATATACATGATATAAAATGACTATACTACGCTCTTATTATGGAATATAACCATATAAAATATACAAAACTTAGTTAACTTCCACAATCCAACCGAATTTATCTTCTACTTTTCCAAGTTGAATTCCTGTTACTGTGTCGTATAATTTTTGGCTGATTTCGCCTGTGTTTCCATCTCCGATGTGCAAAACTTCGTTGCCGAAACGCAAAGCACCAACTGGAGAGATAACAGCAGCTGTGCCACTGCCCCAACATTCTTCTAGTTTGCCAGTTTTTGCAGATTCTAAAAGTTCGTCTACGGAAACTTTTCTTTCTTCTATTTCAAGTCCCCAAGACTTGCAAAGTTCTAGACAAGATGCTCTTGTAACACCTGGAAGAATACTTCCGTTTAGCATTGGTGTTACGATTTTGCCGTTTATTTTAAAGAAGATGTTCATTGCTCCAACTTCTTCTATATATTTTCTCTCGACACCGTCTAGCCACAAAACTTGTGCATAGCCCTCGTCGTGAGCTTTCATTTGAGCTTTTAAGCTTGCTACGTAGTTACCGCCAGTTTTAGCCTCGCCGATGCCACCTTTTACAGCACGTACATATTCGTCCTCAATCCAAATATTAACAGGAGCTAGTCCGCTCTCGTAATAAGCACCAACAGGTGATAAGATGATGATGAATTTGTATGTGTTAGATGGTCTAACACCAAGGTATGGGTCTGTTGCTATAATGAAAGGTCTGATGTAAAGAGAAGTGCCCTCCCACTCTGGAATCCAATCTTTATCAACAGCTACGATTGTTTTGATAGCTTGCAAGAAATCTTCTTCGTCAATTGTTGGAATGCAAATTCTTGCATTTGTATTATTTGCTCTTTCGATGTTTTTTTGAGGTCTGAACAAAAGAATTTTGTCGTTTTCAGCTTTATAAGCTTTTAGTCCCTCGAACATCTCTTGTCCGTAGTGAAAAACCATTGTTGCAGGGTCTAGGCTTAGGTTTTGATAAGGCATAACTTTTGGGTCGTGCCAACCTTTGCCCTCTGTATATTCCATGACAAACATGTGGTCTGTGAAAATTTTTCCGAAACCTAATGAACTTTTGTCAATTGGTTTTTCTTTAGGGTTATTTGTTTTTTCTATTGCGATGTTAAGCACAAAAACACTTCCTTAATTTTTAATTTATCAATTTATTTTACCACATAAATGCACTAAATTCAAGTGATTTTGATAAATATTACAATCTTTTTTCGAGTGCCTCACGGACTGTTTTTAAAACTTTTAGCCTTGCATATTTTTTGTCGTTTGCTTCTACTACCACCCATGGTGCGTAGATAGTTGAGGTTTTTTGTAGCATATCGTTGACGGCTGTTTCGTATTGCTCCCATTTTTCTCTGTTTCGCCAGTCTTCTTCGGTGATTTTGTATTGTTTTTCTGGTGTTTCTTTTCTTAACTCAAAGCGTTCTAGCTGTGTGTTTTTGTCGATTTGTAGCCAGAATTTTATTACGATTGCACCCCACTTTGACAGCTCTTTTTCAAACTCGTTCATTTCTGCATAAGCTTCTTGCCATCTGTTTTCTTTTGCAAAACTCTCTATTCTTTCTACCAAAACTCTGCCGTACCATGTTCTGTCAAAAATGGAGAAATGACCGTCTTTTTCTAAGTTTTTCCAAAATCTCCAAAGATAATGTCGGTGTAGTTCGTCTGGGCTTGGTGCTGCTACTGGGATAACTTTGAAGCCACGAGGGTCTAGAGCCCATGACAATCTTCTGATTGCACCGCCTTTTCCAGCTGCGTCCCAGCCCTCAAAAGCTAGGATTACTGGGGTTTTTTCACGATATAAAGCGGAATGGAGTTTTCTGATTTTTTCTTTTTCTATCTTTAATTGCTCTTTGTATTCTTTGTCAGAAACTTTGTGAGATAGATTGTATTCGGATAGTTTTGGCATTGAGATAAGAGGGAAGTTTTGGACTTGTGGTTTTGATTGTTCTTTAATTCCATGTTCAATTGCATTTTCTATTGAGTTTTTTATTATCTCTAAAATGTCAATTGCACCAAGTTTGTCGTCTTCGTTGTCGATAACATTCCAGTTTGCGTGTACGCTAGTTTTTTCGATTAAATTGCTATATAGTTCGTGTTTTTTGTCAAATTCTTTGTTCATTCTAAGGTCACGAGAAGTCACACGCCAAGAGGTAGAGGAGTCGTCTTGTAGGTTTTTTAGTCGCCTTTTTTGCTCTTTTTTGCCAATGTGCAAGAAAAATTTTAGGACTAAATAGCCGTCGTCACTTAGTTGTCTTTCAAAAATATTTATGGAGTCTATGTTCTCTTCTTTTATTTGTGAAAATTCGTCGCAGTCAGATGAACAGCGATAGTACCAACTTCTGTCAAAGATTGACATATTGCCATTGAGTGGGATTTTTTCCCAAAATGGAAATAGAAACGGAAATCTTTTTTCTGTGTCTAAAATCGCTGATGTTGAATAGACTTTGTAGCTTCTTGGGTCTAGCTCGGAGATTAATTTTGATATCATCTCGCCTTTTCCGGCTGCACTAAATCCCTCAAAAAGGACAACTACTGGTAGTTTTGCCTTTGTCATTTCTTGCTGAAGTTTTTGCAAGTTTTCTTGCAGATTTTTAAGTTTTGTTTTTTGCTCTTTTTTGCTTAGTTTTTCGGATGAATGTTCTATAATTTTAAACATATTTTCACAGGCTTTCTATATAAAATATCTATAATAATAGAATAACACAGCAAGAAAGAATAATCAATTATTTCTTGCTGTGTTAATTAAATTTGGTGTATTTAACAAATTTATATGCTGTTTTTTAGTCTTTTATACAATGAACTAGTACAGCTTTTTGGGCATGGAGTCTGTTTTCTGCCTCTTCAAAAATTTCGTTAGCGTGAGCCTCAAAAACTTTTGCAGTAATTTCTTCTTCTCTGTGTGCAGGTAGGCAATGTAGAACCATTGCGTCGTCGTGTGCTTGTGCCATTATTTCGTCATTTATGCAGTAGCCCGCAAATGCTTTTTCTCTTTTTGCTTTTTCTTCTTCTTGACCCATAGAAGTCCAAACATCTGTGATTACAACGTCACAGTTTTTTGCAGCCTCGAGTGGCTTGTCTGTCATTGTAAAGCAATCGTAGTCCTTGGCAAAATCAAGAATAACTTTTGGTGGTTGGTAGTCTTTTGGGCAAGCAACAGAAACTTCCATACCAACTTTTAGACAGCCGATAATTAGGGAGTTCATCATGTTGTTGCCGTCACCGATAAAGCACATTTTTAGTCCGTCAAAGCTGCCTTTGAACTCTCTGATTGTCATTAAATCAGCCAAAATTTGGCATGGGTGACAGAAATCTGTTAGACCGTTGATGATAGGGATTGAGCCATGTTTAGCAAGGTCTTCAACCTCTTTTTGGTCGAATGTTCTTATCATAATTCCATCAAGAAATCTTGAGAGAACTCTTGCTGTGTCCTCGACAGGTTCGCCTCTGCCGATTTGCATATCATTAGCAGACAAGAAAAGTGGGTGTCCGCCAAGTTGAGTCATGCCGACTTCAAAGCTAACTCTTGTACGAGTTGAAGCTTTTGCAAAAATCATTCCAAGAGTTTTACCTTTTAGGTGAAAATGTTCGATGCCATGTTTGTTTTCGTATTTGAGCTGGTCGGCAAGATTTAGTACCTCGATAATTTCGTCCTTGCTCCAGTCAAGCAAAGTAAGTAAATGTTTCATTTTATCCTCTTTCCTTTTATTGTTCCAAAATGGTTTTGAAAATTTCTAGACCTTTGTCTATTTCTTGGTAGCTTATGTTAAGCGGTGGCAAAAATCTTACTACATCTTTGGCGGTTAGGACGAGAAGTCCAGCGTCTATGCAGTTTATTAGCATATCTTTGGCTGTTTTTTCTTTCAGGCCAATTCCTATCATCAGACCTTGTCCTCTTACGAAATCTACACCGTCCATTGCTAAAAGTTTTTCTTTGAAATAATCAGCTTTTTCGCATACTTCTTTCAAAAATTCTTCTGTATTAACTTGTTCTAAAACGGAAAGTGCGGCTGCACAACAAACTGGATTTGCTCCGAATGTTGAGCCGTGGTCGCTTGATACAAATATGTCTTTTAGCTTTTCAGCAACTAGGCAAATTCCGATTGGAAGACCTCCGCCGATGCCTTTTGCGAGGGTTAGCACGTCTGGTTTAATTTCTGCATTTTCAAAAGAAAAGAGTTTGCCTGTTCTTGCTACACCTGTTTGAACCTCGTCGATTATAAGCAGGATATTTCTTTCGTCACAGAGTTTTCTGACAGCTTGAAGATATTCTTTTTCAACTGGCATAACTCCGCCCTCGCCTTGGATACACTCGAGCATGATAGCACAGACATCTTCTGTTGCTATTGATTTTAGTGTGTCGATATCGTGTATATCGCAGTGCAAAAATCCCTCTGTAAGTGGCAAGAATTGTGTGTGGAAAACTTCTTGTCCAGTGGCTGCAAGGGTTGTTAGTGTTCTGCCGTGAAAGGAGTTTGTCATTGTAATTATTTTATTTGCATTTTTTGATGTGCCAAATTTTCTTGCAACTTTTATTGCACACTCATTAGCTTCGCAACCTGAATTTGCGAAAAACATTCTTGCCATGCCACTTGCTTTGCTGAGTGTTTCGGCTAGTTTTGTAGCGACAGGGCTTATGTAATAATTGCTGATGTGTTGAATTTTTTGGGCTTGGTCAGAAACAGCCTTTGCCCATTTTTCGTTTGAATAACCGAGAGAATTTACACCTATTCCACTTGTGAAATCTATGTATTCTTTGCCATTTACATCTATTGCGGTGCTACCATGGCCACTCTCGATAGCGACGTTTACTCTGCCGTAGCTATGCAAAACGTATTCGCTGTCTTTGTTTTTTATTTCGTTAAACATTTTTCCTCCTTGTGGGTGTTCGTCAATGTTTTTTTGCTTAATAAAACATTGTTCCGATGCCCTCGTCTGTGAATAATTCTATTAGAATTGAGTGTGGCAATCTGCCATCTATTATGTTTGCTCTTTTAACGCCACGGCGGACAGCTTCTACGCAACAATCTATTTTTGGAATCATTCCGCCTGAGATAATTCCTTGTTTTTTGAGTTTTGGAACTTCGCTTAAGCCGACAACTGGGATAAGTGTGCTCTCGTCGTCTTTATCACGGAGTAAGCCACGAATATCTGTCATTAAAATAAGTTTTGTTGCACCTAAGGCAGCGGCAACTTGTGCGGCTGCGATGTCTGCATTGATATTGAAAATCTCGCCACGGTAACCACTGGCAACTGTTGAAACAACTGGAATATATCCGCCAGATTGTGCAGTTTTGATGATGTCTGTGTTGACTTCTTTAACTTCTCCAACAAAACCTAAATCCTCTCCCTCTAGCTTTGTAGCTTTTAGGAGTGAGCCGTCTAAACCGCAAAGACCAAGAGCTTTGCCACCTGCGTTTTCTATTAATTGAACCAAATCTTTGTTAACTTTACCTGCAAGAATTTGTTGGACGATATCCATTGTTTCTTGGTCGGTGTATCTTAAGCCGTTGACAAATTTTGACTCTTTGCCAATTTTTTTGAGCATTGAATTTATCTCTGGCCCACCACCGTGGACTAGCACAACATTAATTCCTACGAGTTGCATTAAAGCCATGTCGTTGATGACGGCTTTTTTTAAATCATCGTCTATCATTGCGTTTCCACCGTATTTAACTACGATAGTTTCGCCCGCATATTTTCTTATATAAGGAAGAGCCTGAACCAAAATATTGGCTCTTTCGTGATTGTTTATATTGCTCATTTTTTCCTCCAAAATTTATTTACACAGTGGTTTATGTTCTGTAATCTCCGTTGATTTTTACATAATCATAAGTTAAATCGCAACCGAAAGCTTCTACTGTTTCTGTGCCTTGTTTTAAGTCCACCAAAACTGTTACTTCTGCTTCGCTTAGGATTTCTTTTGCTGTTTCTTCGCTAAATGGAATACCTGCACCGTTTTCACAAACTGTTAGGCTACCTTTTTCGTTTACGAAACTAACATCTATTTTGTTTACATCAACATCTGCTGTGCTGTATCCGATTGCACACAGGACACGTCCCCAGTTTGCATCTGCTCCGAACATCGCAGATTTGAAAAGACTTGAGCAGATTACGGATTTTGAAACTAGTTTTCCTGTTTCAAAATCTTTTGCATTTATTGTTTTGCAAATTACAAGTTTTGTTGCACCCTCGCCGTCTGCTGCCATCATTTTTGATAGTTCCATGCAAACTTTTGTCAATGCCTCTAGGAAAATGAAATAGCTGTCGTTTTCTTCTGTTATTTCTTCGTTTTTAGCTAGTCCGTTTGCCATTAATGTTAGTGTGTCGTTTGTTGAAGTGTCGCCGTCAACACTTATCATATTAAAACTTTTATCAGCTGCTTGTTTTGTTGCTTTTTTAATCATTTCTGGTGATATTGCACAGTCAGAAGTTATGAAACTTAGCATAGTTGCCATGTTTGGGTGAATCATTCCACTGCCTTTTGCAATGCCACCTATTGTTACAGTTTTGCCGTCTATTTCTGCTTGCACTGCATATTCTTTTTCTTTTGTATCTGTTGTCATAATTGCTTGTGCTGCAAGAGTAGAACCGTTTTCGGATAGTCCGTCTGCGAGTTTTTGAGCAACTTTTTCTACTGGTGTTAGGTCGATAACTTGACCGATAACACCTGTTGAAGCAACTATAAAATCAGTTGGAGCAATTCCTGTTACAGAAGAGCCAATTTTGCACATAAGTTCAGCTTTTTCAACTCCGTCAAAATTGCAAGTGTTGGCATTGCCACTGTTGCAAATAACAGCTTGAGCCTTGCCATTTTCTAGGTTTTTTTGAGTGACAATAATTGGTGCACCTTTAACCAAGTTTTGAGTATAAACACCTGAGGCACTGCACATAACATCGCTGACAATCAATGCGACATCTGGTGTTGTTCTGCTTTTTTTGATACCTGCCAAAACGCCGTTGGCCTTGAAACCTTTTGGAGCGGTAACTCCTCCGTCTATAATTTTCATAATATCTCCTGTGAGTTGTGATTTGTAAATTTCTTTTTTATTATAAATGATACTATAAATGTGCCTGTTACAAAACCGACTGTGTCTGCAAATATATCGAAAATATCAAAGGTTCTGTATCCTGTGAGTTTTTGCAAAACTTCTGTTAATACTGCAAAAATCAGCAAAATTATGATATTTTTTAGTATGAAATTTTTTGTTTTATCTTGAAAAAAACATTCAGTGGCAAAGACGAGTGACAAAAAACCAAATATACAGCAGTGCACAATTTTGTCGAAAAATGGAATTAAATCGAAAAATGATATTGTTCCATCGTCAATGTCAGAAGTTGGCATTAACAGCACAATTAAAATGAAAATTGCCGTTATTATAGTGAATTTATTTTTGTAAATAATTTTCATGTATTACCTTTTTTAGTGTGTTTTATATTGCTGGTGGAATCATGTCTAGGCCTGTTTTTTCGTCTAATCCGAACACTATGTTCATGTTTTGGATTGCTTGTCCAGCAGCACCTTTCACCATATTGTCGATAGCTGAAATTGCTATGAATGTGCCAGTTTTTTTGTCTGTGAATATGCTGACATCACAGAAGTTTGTGTATTTGATATTGTGGATATCAGCTGATTTTCCTTTTGGCAAGAGTCGGACAAAAAATTCGTTATCATAAGCCTTGTGATAAGCGTCCCAAAGCATCTCTTCTGTCACGCCGTCCTCTAGTCTTGCATAACAAGTTGCTAAAATTCCACGATTTATTGGCAAGAGGTGAGGGACAAAAGTCATGTTAACTTTTTCGCCTTTTATCTTGCTAAGGGTTTGCTCTATCTCTGGTGTATGGCGGTGGCTTGCGACTTTGTATGCGTTCATTCCCTCGTTTAAATCTGGGTAATGAGTTGTTTGAGAAAGTCCTCTGCCAGCACCTGTTACACCTGATTTGCAGTCGGCAATTATGCCGTCTTTTTTGATGTATCCAGCTTTTAGTGCTGGGTATAGTGCTAGGGGAACAGCTGTTGTGTAACAGCCTGGGTTGGCTATTAATTTTGTGTCTTTTATATTATCTCTGAAAAGCTCTGGCATTCCGTAAACCGCTTTTTTGTGTAGTTCTTTATCAGTAAATTCACAGCCGTACCACTCTTTATATTCTTCTTCACTTTCTAGTCTGAAGTCTGCACCGAGGTCGATAAAAACCTTGTCTTTTGCTATGCATTCTGCCGCTAAATCTTGTGATAAGCCATGTGGAAGTGCTGCGAAAATTACATCTGATTTTTCGACAACTTCTTCTTGAGTGCAAAGAACCATGTCGCACATTCCGTAGTAAGCAGGGTAGACACTTGAGAGTGTTTTGCCTGTGAAACTAACAGAACTCACGGCACTTAGTTCTGCTTTTGGGTGTGAATATATTAGTCTGCAAAGCTCTGCTCCAGCATAGCCTGTTGCACCGACAACTCCAACTTTTATCATAACAAGTACCTCTTTAATATCCTTTGATTTCATAAATTCTTTTTTTCATAGTTTTAACTTCTTTTAAAACATTTGACGGAGCTGGTCCGCCTAAAGAAGTTCTGTCTTGTAGGCATTTATCTAAGTTGATAAAATTGTATACTTCTTCGTCAAAACTATCACAGATTTTTTTGTATTCTTCTAGTGATAAACTCTCTAAATCTAAGCCTTTTTCAATGCAAATTGAAACTAGTTGACCTGTGATTTTGTAAGCATCACGGAAAGCGATATTTTTTTGTGAAACGAGGTAGTCAGCACAATCAGTTGCATTAATAAAGCCACCTGCTGCTGCTTTTCTCATATTTTCTTTGTTAACTCTCATTGTTTCTACCATTGGGATAAGTGGTGTTAAACAAAGTTTGAGTGTATCGACTGCATCAAATGTGAGTTCTTTGTCCTCTTGCATATCTTTGTTATAAGCAAGTGGCAAGCCTTTCATCATTGTGAGAAGTCCCATTAAATCACCAAAAACTCTGCCTGATTTTCCTCGGATAAGCTCGGTGATATCTGGATTTTTCTTTTGTGGCATTATGCTTGAACCTGTTGAAAAGGCATCGTCTAACTCAATAAACTTAAACTCCCATGAACACCACAAGATTATTTCTTCGGAAAATCTTGAAAGATGAACCATTGTTAGAGAAATTGAAAAGGAGATTTCTGCACAAAAATCTCTGTCTGCAACACCGTCTAGGCTGTTTCTAGTGGCACCCTCGAAACCGAGCAGTTCAGCTGTTAATTCTCTGTTGATTGGGTAAGTTGTGCCTGCTAGTGCACCACTACCGAGTGGGCAAAAATTCATTCGACAAAAAGCGTCTTGTAGCCTGTTTATATCACGCATAAGCATCTCGCAATATGCTAAAAGATGATGTCCGAAGCTGATAGGTTGTGCTCTTTGTAGGTGTGTGTAGCCTGGCATAACAGTGTCGCAATATTGTTCAGCTTTTTCAGTGAGTACTTCTACAAAATTTATCAAAAGTCCCATGAGTGTATCGACTTCGTTTTTTAGGTATAATCTAACATCCAGAGCAACTTGGTCGTTACGACTTCTTGCGGTGTGGAGTCTTTTGCCTGCATCGCCAATTCTTTCTGTTAAAGTTTGTTCTATAAAAGTGTGGATATCTTCTGCGTTTGGGTCTATTAGCAAGTCGCCGTTTGCGATGTCGTCTGCGATTTTTTCTAGTTCGTGACAGATTTTTTTGCCGTCCTCGTCCGAGATTATGCCACATTGACTGAGCATATATGCATGGACAATACTGCCTTTGATATCCTCTTTGTACATTCTGTTATCTATACTAATTGAAGAGTTGAAGTCGTTTGTTTTTGGGTCTATTCCTTTAGAAAATCGACCTTTCCATAGTTCCATAAATTCACCTTTTATATATTATTTTGGAAATTTCTTTCCGCATTTCATGCAAAATTCGTAGCTGCTGTCAGCCTTTGCACCACAGAATGGGCAAAATTTTTCAGCACTTGTATGTGTAGTTGATGATGTGTAATCATCGCCATATTTGTCTATAATTTTTTGTTGTATTGGGTCTATTTCCTCGTTATTTTCAGTTATGTCGTATAAAGAAAATCTGTTTTTTTTGATTTAAAACATTACATTTAATTTAGTGAATATGGGGACACGGCTTGCCGTGTCCCTCAATTTGGTTGGTATTGATTATTTTTGTAGTTTTTTTCTAGCTTGTACTTGGATTGGTAGACCGAATAGGTTGATAAATCCTGCACTATCGTTTTGGTCGTATACTTCGTCCTCGTCAAATGTTGCGATTTCTTCGTCATATAATGAATATGGTGATGTTACACCTGCATCTATGATGTTGCCTTTGTATAATTTTAGTGTAACTTCGCCTGTTACTGTTTCTTGTGTTACGTTTACAAATGCGTCTAGTGACTCACGAAGAGGTGTGAACCATTGACCAAAATATACTAAATCTGCATATTTTAATGATATTTGTTGTTTGTAGTGATATGTATCTCTGTCTAGGCAAAGTTCTTCTAATTTATTATGTGCGTGGTATAGAATTGTTCCACCTGGAGTTTCGTATACGCCACGAGATTTCATACCTACAAGGCGGTTCTCTACGATATCAGCAAGACCTA
>JAWXUN010000108.1:0-6211 GCA_044426425.1 Clostridia bacterium
TCTATCTCAAAACTTTCTGCAACATTTACTTCGCTTGCATAAGCTAATTTGATGATAGCTTTTTTTTCTGTTTCAAAAACTTCTGCTGTTTTTGTTTCTATGCTAACGCTCGCTTTTTTTGATGGTGGAACATTCATGTCGCCACGTCTTGCTCTAACTGCACGGATTAAATCCATAACTTTTTCCATTTCGTTTTCTTCTTCAGAAAAATCTAGTTTTTCGTCAAAATCAACCCAGTTAGAAACCATAAGAGCCTCGCCATTGTGTGGCAAACTTTGCCAAATTTCTTCTGTTATATATGGCATGAATGGGTGGAGAAGTTTGAGTGTGTTAGACATAACCCAAACAAGAGTGTGTCTAGCACTGTCAGCTTTTTGCTCGTCGTCACCATTCATAGAAATTTTTGCAAGTTCTATATACCAATCGCAGAAGTCGTCCCAAATAAAATCGTATAGCTTACTAACAGCAATGCCAAGTTCAAATTTTTCTAGGTTTTCTGTTATTTGTTTTGCAACTTTATTAAATTTAGAAACAATCCATTTATCCTCTAAGCTGAGTGTTTCTGCGAGTTTGCACTCAACATCTTTTCCCTCAATATTCATAAGAATAAATCTTGTAGCATTCCAAATTTTGTTTGCAAAGTTACGGCTTGAGCCAACTTTTTCGTCTGAATATCTGATGTCATTTCCAGGGCTGTTGCCTGTTACGAGTGTAAATCTAAGTGCATCTGCACCATATTTTGCAATTTCTTCTAGTGGGTCAATGCCGTTTCCGAGTGATTTACTCATTTTTCTGCCTTGTGAATCTCTCACTAGACCATGGAAAAATACTGTGTCGAATGGGTTTTGTTCTGTGTGCTCTATACCAGAAAAAATCATTCTAGCAACCCAGAAGAAAATTATATCATAACCTGTTACAAGTGTGTTAGTTGGGTAGAAATAGTCCAAATCCTCTGTTTTTTCTGGATATCCCAAAGTTGAGAAAGGCCAAAGAGCAGAAGAGAACCATGTGTCAAGTGTGTCCTCGTCTTGTAAAAGATGAGTTCCGCCACATTTTGGGCAAACTGTTGGAGCTGTTTCGCTAACAACAACTTCGCCACAAGAGCAATACCAAGCAGGAATTCTGTGTCCCCACCAAAGCTGACGAGAAATACACCAGTCTTTGATATTCTCCATCCAGTTATAATATGTTTTGTCCATTCTTTCTGGAATAAATTTTATTTCTTTTTCACGCACAGCTTTAACCGCAGGTTTTGCGAGAGTTTCCATTTTAACAAACCATTGTGTAGAAACTCTTGGCTCAACAACAGTTGAACAGCGGTAGCAAGTGCCAACATTGTGTTTTATTGGTTCTATTTTAATCAACAGACCTAGTTCTTCTAGCTCTTTAACAATAGCTTTTCTTGCATCTAGGGCTTTCATGCCACAATATTTTCCGCCATTTTCGTTGATGACAGCACTGTCGTCCATTACGTTAATTACAGGCAGATTGTGTCTTAAACCAACCTCAAAGTCATTTGGGTCGTGAGCTGGGGTGATTTTAACAACACCAGTACCAAACTCCATTTCAACATAAGTGTCCGCAACAACAGGTATTTCTTTGTTAACTATTGGAAGAGTTACGGTTTTTCCGATTAGATGTTTATATCTTTCGTCGTCTGGGTGAACAGCAACAGCAGTATCACCAAGGAGTGTTTCTGGGCGAGTTGTTGCAAGCTCAATAAAGCCACTGCCGTCCGAAATTGGGTATCTGATATGCCAGAAAGAACCCTCTTTTTCTTCAAACTCAACCTCTGCATCAGAAATAGAAGTTTTGCAGTATGGGCACCAGTTGATAATTCTTTCGCCACGATAAATCAAACCTTTTTCGAAAAGTTTGACAAAAACATGGTTAACTGCCTTGTTACAGCCATCGTCTAGCGTAAATCTTTCTCTCTCCCAGTCGCAAGATGCACCGAGTTTTTTTAGTTGCTCGATAATTCTTCCGCCATAGATTTTTTTCCAGTCCCATGCTCTTTCAAGAAATTTATCTCTGCCTAAATCGTCTTTAGCTATTCCCTCTTTTTTCATAGCCTCAACAATTTTTGCCTCTGTTGCGATTGATGCGTGGTCAGTGCCAGGAATCCACAAAGCAGAGTATCCTTGCATTCTTTTCCATCTAATCAATATATCTTGCAAAGTGTTGTCTAGTGCGTGACCCATGTGGAGTTGTCCTGTGATATTTGGCGGTGGAATGACAATTGTATATGGTTTTTTATTTTGGTCAACCTCTGCATGAAAGTAATTTCCTTTCAGCCAAAAGTCGTATATTCTATCTTCAACCTCTTGTGGGTCATAAGCTTTTGCTAATTCCTTTTGCATAAAAAAATACGCTCCCTTTTTTACATTTTTTACAATTTATTTATAATCTTTATTATCTCATTATCAAGCAAGTTTGTCAATAGAATTAATCTAAAAATGGCAAAAAATGTGCTGCTGCAAGATTTTGCAACAGCACTAAATTTATTTTTATACTTCTTGATCTCTAAACTGAGCCATATATAGGTCGTAGTACAGACCTTTTTTAGCAATAAGTTCATCATGTGAGCCAATTTCTTGAATTAGCCCTTTGTCTATGTACATAATTTTTGTACAGTTTTTAATTGTAGAAAGTCTGTGAGCAATAATGAACGATGTTCTGCCTTTGAGAAGAAGGTCGATACCCTCTTGAACCAGTCTTTCTGTTGATGTATCTATGCTAGAAGTCGCCTCGTCCAAAACCAAAATTTTTGGGTCAGCAAGAAGAGTTCTTGCAAAAGATATGAGCTGTTTTTGTCCTTGAGAAAGACCGCCACCACGCTCGTTAACTTCGCTTTTGTATCCTCTTGGCATTTCTTTTATAAATTTATCAGCTTGCAAAAGTTTTGCAGCGTTGATAATTTCACTCTCGGTTGCATCTAGCTTGCCATAGCGGATATTTTCTTCAATAGTTCCAGAGAAGATAAAGCTGTCTTGGAGCATAATACCCATTTGACTTCTAAGCGAATGTAAGGTGACTTTCATGATATCACTTCCGTCGATAAGCACTTGTCCCTCGTCTATATTATAGAAACGAGAAATAAGGTTAACGATTGTTGTTTTACCAGCACCAGTTGGGCCAACGATAGCAATGCTATCGCCAATATTAGCTTTGAAGTTAACACCTTTTAGGATTTTAACAGCAGGGTCGTATCCAAATTGTACATCTTTGAACTCAACCTCACCTTTAATTGGAGGTAGCTCAGTCGCATCAGGAGCATCTTCGATAACAGCAGGCTCGCCCATTGTTTCAAAAATTCTTTCGAGATAAGCAATGGCATTGATAAAGTTATTATAGATATTTGCAAGCTGAATAATTGGTTGCCAGAAACGGCTTGCGTAAGTACCCATACCAAGAATAACACCAAATTGAACCATTGGCATCATCCAATAAACACCAGTCATATAAACCATAGCGAAAACGATTTGAGAAATATTTTCGGTAGAATACCAAACAGTGTTTGAGATATAAGCGGCTTGGAGTTGAACTTTTTTTCTTTCAGCCAATAATTCTTCAAGAGTTTGCATATTAAGTTCTTGTCTATCAAAAGCTTGAGCGATTTGAGAACCCTCGATATTTTCTTGAACAAAAGCGTTAACATTTGAGTTTTTGTTAGAAACCAATTGCCAAAGTTTTCTTTGTCTTGGTTTGATTAGCATGATAAAGAAAATGACAACAGGCAAACCAGCAACAACAACAGTTGCAAGTGGTGGACTCATGATATACATATAAATAACTATAAAAATTATGTTTATCATTTCAATAATAACATTCAAAATACCATTTGAAAGAACATCAGAAACCGAGTTTACATAGTGAACAACACGAACTAAAATTTTTCCGTGAGGTCGGCTGTCGTAATACGAAAATGGCAAAGTTTGTAGATGTTCGAACAAATCTTGTCTTATGTCAAAGACAATACTTTGAGCAACTTTTGCGATAATAATTGTTCTAATGGCATTAAAGCCTATGTTAATTATAATTGTGCCAAGCAAAAGCAATGACAACTGAATTAAATAAGGAATATTTCCGTCTGGGATAGCAACGTCAGTTGCATTTTGAACTATCATAGGACCAGTAAGACCGATGATGCTACCAACAGCACTTAAAATCAAGGCGAAAATCATCTTGAATTTATATCTAGCAATATATTTGCTAACTTTTTTCAAGTTTTCAAAATTAAAAGGAGCTTCTAACTCTTCGTCTACGTTAAACTTGTTTCTAGCCATCTATCTCACCACCCTCTTCAACATTATTTTGTAGTGCCCAAATATGATAATAAAAACCTTTTTTCGCAAGCAATTGACTATGTGTTCCACGTTCGATAATCTCACCTTTGTCCAAAATGATAATCTCTTTAGCGTGTTGGATTGAACTAACTCTTTGTGCAATAATAATTTTTGAACACTCAAAGTCAAGATTTTTAATTTGTTCTTGGATATACTGCTCTGTTTCAGAGTCAACCGCAGATGTTGTATCGTCAAGAACCAAAACACTTGGTTTAACCGCAAGGGCACGAGCAAGCGAAATTCTTTGTCTTTGACCACCAGATAGACCAACACCTCTTTCGCCAACAATAGTGTCGTATCCATCGTCCATTTTTTTGATAAAGCTGTCCGCATCAGCGATTTTTGCAAATTTATAAACATCTTCAACTGGAATTTCTGGATTGTTATAGGCAATGTTCATATCAACACTATCAGAGAAAAGGAACACATCTTGGAAAGCAACACCAAGAGAATTTCTTAAATAAGAAAGAGTATAGTCCTGAATGTTCTTGCCGTCTAGGCTAACCTCTCCAGATTGTGGTTCATAGAACCTCAAAAGAGTGCTTACGATACTTGTTTTGCCAGAACCAGTTGTTCCCATAATACCCAAAGTTTCGCCTGGTTTTATGTGGAAACTGATGTCTTTTAATATCGGATTTCTGTTGATAGTGAAATCAACATTTTTAAATTCAACTTCGCCTTTAGCTCTTTCTTTTGGAGCAATTGCATTTTTTCTGTTAACGATACTTGGTTCAGCATAAAAAACTTCTATAATCATATTAGCAGAAGCGAAAAATCTTTGAGTATCATTCAGAATTGTGCCGAGCATTTTGAGTGGGGTTGCAAGTGCCCATGTCATTGTGGAAATAGCAAGCAAATTACCAGCAGTAATCTCGCCGTTTATCATGAAAATACCACCAACTAAGATAGTAATAACTGTTAAACATTGCGACAAAAAGTCGATAAAAGGTTGAAATTTAACTGCAACATAGGTTGCTTTTAGGTTCATTTGTCTGAACTCTTCGTTTTTTTCTTTAAATCTTTCTTTTTCAAATTCTTCTCTTGCAAAAGCCTTTACAACTCTGTTTCCCTCAATATTTTCTTGGGCAACTGTGTTAAGTTCAGAGAGTCTACGACGAACTTTAACATACATTGGCTTGATGATTTTTGAAAAGAAATATGTAATAAAGAAAATGCCTGGAGTTACAATGCAAAGCCACAATGTCATTTCTACATGAATAGTAAAAAAGAAAATCATGGTTGTTGTGAAAAGAACAACTGCATCAATAGTAGAGTGAGCAATCCAAGCAGCACCGTGGCGGACAAGGTCAAGGTCGTTTGTCATTCTTGTCATCAGGTCGCCAGTTCTCATTTTTCTAAAGAACTTATAGTCTTCATTTTGTATGACATGGAAAAGTCTTTTTCTAAGACCATCATACATTTCTTGGCTGTTTTGCTCAACAAGAACAATCATCAAGTAACGCAAACTTGTCCTTGCAAGCTGAACGCCAATCAGTGTCAAAAGAATTGGCACAAGTGGGTCGGGGTTTTCTGGTGTGATAACTTCGTCGATTAGTCTTTGTGAAAGCATAGGGCTAATAAAAGATGCAACACTAGTTACACAGGCTATTATCAAGCCGATAACAAAGTAATGCCTTTTCTTACCCATATACTTCCACATCCATTTTAGTTGAAACATAATCTACCTCCCTATTTTAGTTTTGAAAAATGTTTCCATTCTATTTTGGATGTTATGGCTATAAAGATTATACTCTTTTAATTTTAATAAGTCTAGCTTTTTTTGATATTTTACATATAAAATTTTAGGGCTGTTTTTTGTAATATTATACAAATTGCATATAATTTGTTCAAAAATTCATCTATTA
>JAWXUN010000109.1:0-6129 GCA_044426425.1 Clostridia bacterium
ACAGAAATTGTGACACTCTCTTTCTCTTATCAATAATTAAAATTAACGTAAATCATTTTCTTTTGAAGATATCCTTCTAGTCCGTGTTTGCCGTCCTCGCCACCGAGTCCGCTTTTTTTGTAACCGTTGTGAAAACCGTTTACTAGCTCTCCATTTTCACGGTTGACGTATATTTCTCCGAACTCTAATTCTCTCATGGCTGTCATGATATTTTTTGAGCTGTCAGAGAATAAATATGCAGAAAGTCCGTATTCGCAATCGTTTGAATATTCAATTGCTTGTTCTAGTGAACTAATTTTCATCATTGCAAGCATTGGCCCAAAGATTTCTGTTTTCATCAGTACATTGTCGTTGCTTTCTACCTCAAAAACTGTTGGATAGAACCAGTTGCCATTTTCTGTTGGCAACACTTCTGGTGTCATGTCTAAGAGCAATTTGCCACCTTGAGCCTTTGCCTCTTCTTTTATTTCTAGCAATTTTTTGACTTCTGACATAGAAACTTTTGGCCCCATGCTTGTGTTTTTGTCCATTGGATTTCCTACGACAACTTCACTTGTGTATTTCAAGAATTTTTCTTTAAACTCATCATATACTTTTTCGTGAACATACATTCTCTCGTTGCAAGTACAAATTTGTCCGCAGTTTGTGAATTTTGCAATAACTGCACAACGTGCCGCTTTTTCTACATCTGCGTCGTCCATAACGATAAATGGAGCTTTTCCGCCAAGTTCTAGGTGAGGAACAACAACATTTTCTGCCGCTGCTTTGAACACTTCTATGCCTGCACCTGTGCTACCTGTTAGTGTGACTAGTTTTGTTATATCATTTCTCACAAGTGCATCGCCAACAATCCTGCCAGAACCTGTGATAAAACTCAAGACACCTTTTGGTATTGAATTTTTTTCTGCGATTAATTCGGCAAATCTCATAACTGTGAGCGGTGTTTCTGATGGTGGTTTGATAATCATGCTGTTTCCGCAAACTAGAGCGTTACCGATTTTTCTTGCACTAAGAGCGAGCGGAAAGTTCCAAGCTACTATGCCGACAACAACGCCATAAGGAACTCTTTGTATCCACGCTTCTTCGTTAACTTTTTCTGATGTGATGTGCTCGCCCTCAATTCTTGTTGCGGATTGAGCTGCGAAATTTAGCAAAGAAATTGATGCATCTATTTCTTCGTTTGAGTCTTTGATTGTTTTTCCGTGTTCAGCTGTCAAAAGAACTGATAATTCTTCTCTATTTTCTTCTAGGATTTCTGCTAGTTCGCTGACATATTTTGCACGAGTAAGTGCTGGAAGTCTAGCCCATGCCTTTTGAGCGACATCTGCCGATTTTAGTATTTTTGTAACGTCTTCTTTTGTCCCAGCTGGAATTGTGCCAACTAGTTCTCCGTTATATGGATTGAAAACCTCGATAATTTTTTCGTCTGATGAATTAACTAATTCACCATTTATTAAGCATTTATAATGTAACATTTTTTTCCTCCAAATTGTTTTGTTATTTCTGTGGCTTAAGCATACACCTTAAAGTATACTTTAAGTCAAGAGGTATTTTTACATTTTACTAAACATACAAAAAAGCACCCTTTTACAGGTGCTTTTTTTGTGATTTTTTATAGTTTTCAAACTGGGTTTTCCACATTTCAAAGCTTTCATCTGAATATGGTGGCTCAACTCCGTCTATTACGATGTTATCAAAAAACCATATCTTAAACTCACTTTGTTCTATAAATTCATTCAGTTGCGTAACTTTTTCTTCTAAAATTTCTTTTTGATGAACAATCATCTGGCGTTTTTCTTTTATCTCGTTTCCACCATTTAAATCAAGAAAATCCTTGATATCCGCCATTGTCATTCCTGTGTTTTTTAGACAACGAATAACCGACAGCCTATCTATGTCCTCTTGAGTGAAACATCTTTTTCCACCCTCAACACGCTGAACACCAGAGAGAAGCCCAAGCTTGTCGTAATAACGAATGCTAGAATTTGTCATGTCAAACTGTTTTGCAACATCACTAATATTTCGACCCATAGACTTACCTCTTTTTATTAAAAATCTAATTTGAACTTACAAAGAAATTTTCATGTCGCCGTCTTTTACCCAAGATAATTTTCTAAAGCCAAAATCAAACACTAATGCTAAAATCGCTGGCAATACAAAGTGTAACAAAATCACGCTGAATAATGTAAAACCAAAGTCTGCATCTGCCATTGAAGAGAATGTTCCGAATTGTCCAACCAATCCACTTGTGCCCATTCCTGCACCAGAAGCGTTGTTTGTCATTTGGAAAATTGTTGTTGAAAGAGGCCCCAAAACTGCCGCTGTCAAAGTTGGAGCAAGGCAAATTGCTGGTTTTTTCATGATATTTCCGAATTGAAGCATTGATGTTCCCACACCTTGAGAAATAAGACCGCCCCAACCGTTATCTCTGAAACTTGTAACAGCAAAGCCTACCATTTGTGCACAACAACCAACTGTTGCCGCACCTGCTGCGAGTCCGCTTATGTCTAGCATTATGCAAAGTGCTGCCGAACTGATTGGTGCTGTTAGTGCAAGACCGACAACAACAGCGATGATAATTCCCATTGGAATTGGTGAAAGTGTTGTAGCTGTGTTGATAAATTCGCCAAGGCTTGTCATCAACAAGCTGATTGATGGCCCCATGAGTTGTGCTATTGAACAACCTGCAAGAATTGTCACGATTGGTGAAACAACAATATCAACTTTTGTTTTTCCGCTGACAAGTCCACCGATTTCGCTACCAACCAATGATGCAAGGTATGCACCAACAGGCCCACCAACTGAATAACCAAACGCACCTGTTACAACACTTGTGAACATAACAAGCGGTTTTGCTTTTAGACCATAAGCAACCGCAACACCGATTGCACCACCAACAACAGCCGAAGAAGACGCCATTGTTGCAAAATCTGCCAAAAATTCCATACATGGAATTTTGCTAATTTGCGAAATAATTAGACCAATAATCAGTGACGAAAAAAGTCCCAGTGCCATAGCACTCATTGCGTCTACAAAATAACGCTTTGCATATTTTTTGATAATTTCCCATACTTTTTGCATAAAAATTCTACCTACCATTTCTGTTTTGTTACCAGAATTTTAACACAAAGTAAAGTTCTATGCAATAAATCGAGATAGAAAATTCATTGTTTATATTAATATCATAATATCTTTTGTGATATAGCACAATCAAATCTCAAAATCTTGTACCAATAATGTTTCATAATCTGTGCTATTTTCTCTTATCAACCTGTTTGATTGATTAAGAATTGCATTTTCCACTAAATTTCTAGCGAGTCTGCCGTTTCCAGCTGTTCGAGAATTATCATTTTGACATATCTCAAAATATGGTATCAGAACATCTTCAACATCACAAGACAATTTGTAGCCTTTGTTTCTAACAATCAATTTTGTTATGCCAAACAGTTCTTTTGCTGAATAGTCCACAAACTCTATAACATTTGGAAAACGTGATTTTAAGCCAGAATTTGTCTTTAAAAAACTTTCCATTTCTTTGGTGTATCCAGCTAGAATAACAACCAGATTATCTCTGTTGTCCTCCATGCCTTTAACCAAAGTGTCGATTGACTCCAAGCCGAAACTGTCGTCGTTTCCTCTGCAAAGTGAATACGCTTCGTCTATAAAAAGAACTCCGCCAATAGCCGACTCTATAATTTGTTTTGTTAACGGTGCTGTGTGACCGACATATCTGCCGACAAGGTCAGCCCTTGTGACTTCTATGAGTTGCCCACCAGTTAACACACCAATAGCCTTTAGATATCTCGACACAATTCTTGCGATTGTCGTTTTGCCTGTTCCAGGGTTTCCTGTAAAAATCATGTGCATTGAGGGTGTTTCTGCCTTTAAGCCCATAGATTTTCTCAGCTTGTTTAGGCGATAATTTTGCTCTAGCGAAAAGATATAATCTTTTACTTGTGCCAAGCCGATTATATCGTCAAATTGTGCCTTGACTTCTGTTAGGGCTTGGCTGTCGTTTGTTTTTTCGTTTTCTATCTTAATTACTTTTTCTTTTGAATTAAAAATCAGTGTATTATCGCTGATTTCTGCTGTAAAATTCGCAGTGTCCGCACAAAGCTCCAGCTTATATTCGCACAAAAGTTTATAGCATTTTTCTGCATATTCATCAATCGAATTAACACCATGTTGAATATTATATTTACTTGCAAAAAAACTTGCAAGTTCACTGTTATTCATTATGTTAAAATCTAGTTTTTCCTTAACTTTTTCGCATAGTTCAGCAAAGATTTTTTCGCTAATCAAAATGAGTTTTTCGTCCTTAAAACCGCTAGTTGCACATACATCGTTAATAGCATTTGTAAAAGAACTGCCCATGGTGTCCGTCACTTTTGCAAGTGGATTTGTTGTTATGAAAAACAAAAATTTGCCCTCAAGACTAATTGAGCTGATACTGTTTGCAACAAGAGCCGTGCCAACGTCAATAAGCATTCCCTTTTGGTCTGCATATCGTGAATTAAGTTGAACTTTTCCGTTTATCACCATGTCTTTTATGTTGTTAAGTAGCGACTTATGGCACTTGTCATAATTCTCGAAAACTATGACAGTTGTTTCGGATTTAACCGCAGAAAAAACATCTTGCAAAAAAAGCTTGCTTTGCTCCGACGATGTGTATAATCCTAAGTCAATATAATGCGGAACAGAGCCTTTTATGAGATTGCTTTGCTCCAAATATTTCACACAATTGTTAATTGCACTGTGCCTGCCTGTGCCAGTTTTGCCTGTTATAATCACGCTAGTAGCAGGAGCAGAATTTTCTGTGCCCATAACAAAAGGTCTTTTAAAACTAAGCTCAAGCTTTTTCAAAAATTCATCTTGACCAATAACATCTTTTGAAACAACATCAAACATTTTCAAAAAAACAGATTTTACATCTCCGCTTTTTGGTTCATCATCTTTTTTTTCAATAACAAACCCGTCTTCTTCCAGTCTTTTTGTCGCATTTTCAATATCTTTTTTCACTTCTCTATCAAGCTTTTCAATCTCAACACTAACCGACTTGTTATTCTTATTAAGACTATCCAAAAAAGCCTGTGCATCTTTTGCAACTTGGCTTTGTCCGCCAGATGAACTTGTGAACATATCATTCAAAATATCATTGATGTCATTTTTCATAGAAATCCTCTTTTTTTATTTTAGCTTTTCAAATAATTCTCTAACTAATTTAACAGAAAGTTGCCCAGGAGCAGAAGCAGAAAGCACTGTCGCAAAGCACATACAAGAACCCATTTGCTTGCAAGCTACCCGACTAGCCGTGCCAAGTGTATCCATAGAAATTCCAATAATTGGCGAGTTCTCTCTCGAAACCTCGTAGACTGTTTCCATCATTGTGCACACATCTTTAAAATCTTGTGGCATAACAGCGACTTTTGGAATATCTGCACCAAGTTTTTCCATCAAATCATACTTGCTTTTAATCTCTTCTTTGCTTGGAGTGTTCTCAAAAAAATGCTCTGAAATAATCGTTGTAATTCCCTTTGCCTTTGCAAGCTCAACAATCTCTGTTATCGCCTTTTCGTTCTCACAAAGCTCTATGTCTATCATGTCCACATTTCCATTCATAATAACCTGTTTTAACAAATCGAAATAATAGGCATTCTCACGCTTTCCACCTTGCGACTTTGTTCTGAATGTAAAAAGCAATTTTCTGTCTTCCATTAGCTTTTTAATTCTTGGCAGTGCAAAAATTATGTCCTCGTTATAATAATCAGCACGCCACTCGATAACATCTGTTTCAGCCTCACAAACTTTTCTAATCTCAAACATAACTTCTTCAAAACTTGTTCCTGAAACTGGAACACAAACCAGTGTTTCGCCGTCACAAATTTGACAGCCCTTAATCATAATGTTTCGTTTCATTTTACACCTTTTAATTTTATTATTTTTTTCAAAATGAATTTTATTAATTCTATAGCAACTTGATTATTATTAGGTTTATAAATAAGTGAGCAGAAATTTTGTCAGAAGTTTTAAAAACCACAGCTAATACTTTCGTATTAGTGAGGATTTTTAGAGCTTTTGGCAGGATTTATGCCACTTAGTTAAGGGCTAATAATATTCAAGTTGCTATAT
>JAWXUN010000110.1:0-6073 GCA_044426425.1 Clostridia bacterium
AATAATTTGCTTGTCCTGCGTTGCCCAAAATACCTGAAACAGAAGTGATATTGATAACTCTGCCGTATCTTTTACGCATAAAGCCTTGGTAGCAAGCTTTTGTCATATTAAACGCACCTTTTAAATTAATACCTAAAACTAAATCGTAATCTTGGTCACTCATTCTAAGCATCAATCCATCTCTTGTTATGCCTGCGTTGTTAACTAAAATTTCTACTGAACCAAACTCTTTTGCAATTTCTTTTACAACAGCTTTTGTTTCTGCACTGCTAGAAACATCACAGCTATAAAATTCTACTTTTACGCCTAAGTCTGCAATTTCTTTTAAAGTGTCCTCGTTTTTATTCATATCTATAACAGCAATATTTGCACCTTGTTTAGCAAGTTTTAATGCGATTTCTTTTCCGATACCTCTTGAAGCACCAGTTACGATTGCATTTTTTCCTGTTAACTTAAACATTTTTAATTTCCTCCACTGTTTTATTTAAACTTTCTATATCCTGAACATTATACACTTTTGCTCCTGGAATAATTTTTTTAATTAATCCTGAAAGTGTTTTGCCAGCACCAACTTCGATAAAAATTTCTGCTCCGTCTTTTGCCATGTTCTCTACACTTTGTTGCCACTTAACTGGGTTCATAAGTTGATTTGAGATAAGCTCTGTTTTGTCGCCATCATAAGGCAAAGATGTGTAGTTTGAATATAGTGGAACATTTGTATCGCTAAGAGTCATTTCGCCGAGCATCTCTTTAATTCCAACCGAAGCCGAAACCATGAATGGTGTGTGGAACGCACCGCTTACATTAAGTTTTTTTGCTCTGCCTTTTATTGCGGAGATATCTGCACAAGCTTTGTCGATATTCTCGCTATCGCCTGCTATGACAAGTTGACCTTTGCAATTGTAGTTAACTGGAAAAACTCTGTCGTATCTTCTGCAAATTTCTTCAACTTGCTCATTTTCTAATTTTAGAACTGCTGCCATTGCACCTGGGTTTTCTGTCGCTGCAATTTGCATTAGTTCGCCACGTTTTGTTACGAGTTTGAATGCATCTTCTTCGCTCAAAACACCTGTAAATGCAAGTGCTGGGATTTCTCCAAGAGAAAAACCTGCGACAAAGTCGGCTTTTATTCCGTTTTCTTCTAGTGCTTTTGCACAAGCTAAATCAACGCAAAAAAGACAAGGTTGAGTGTTTTTTGTGATGCTAATTTCTTCTAAACTTGCGGTGAAGCATTGCTCTGTTGTGCCTTTTCTGAAACTCTCTGCCATGTCAAAAACTTTTTTTGCTGAGTCTGAATTTTCGTATAAATCCTTGCCCATTCCGCTGTATTGTGCACCTTGACCAGCGAAACAAAATGCTATTTTAGGCATGATGTTGCCCCCTTTAATACTTTTTCTGCGTGAGTGAACATCTCAGTGATAATCTCTTGTGCTGATTGTTCTTTGTTAATCATTCCGCTGATTTGACCAGCTAAGAACGAACCAGTTTTCTCTTCTCCCAAAATTGCTGCTCTGTATAGCGAACCACCGCCAAGAGCCTCTAGCTCTTCGTCGCTGATTTGGCTGTACTCTGCTTTTAGGTAGTCTTTTGCAAACTGATTTTTTATACTTCTAACAGGGTGACCGAGTCTTTTTCCTGTTGTCATTGTTGCTATATCATTTGCTTTTATAACTTTTTTCTTGTAGTTTTCGTGAACTACGCACTCGTTAGCTACTAAGAATTTTGTTCCCACTTGAACACCTTGTGCACCAAGCATAAATGCCGCTGCGACACCTCTGCCATCGCCAATTCCACCAGCTGCCAAAACAGGGATTGTGACAGCATCGACAACTTGAGGAACTAGAACCATTGTTGTTAATTCGCCAACGTGTCCGCCACTTTCTCCACCCTCTGCAATAACTGCAAAAGCTCCGCTTTTTTGCATCATTTTTGCAAGGGCAACAGATGCAACAACTGGGATAACTTTTACGTCTGCCTCGTGCCACATCTCCATATATTTTCTTGGATTGCCCGCACCTGTTGTTACAACAGGGACTTTTTCGTCTGCTACGAGTTTTGCAACTTCGTCCGCAAATGGGCTTAAGAGCATAATGTTAACACCAAAAGGCTTGTCTGTAAGAGTTCTGCAAAGGTCGATTTGTTCTTTTAGGTATTTTGCGTCTGCATTCATCGCAGAGATTATTCCTAAACCGCCTGCATTTGAAACAGCGGCTGCAAGTTTTCCCTCTGAAATCCATGCCATGCCACCTTGAAAAATAGGGTATTTTATACCGAGCATTTCACTAATTTTTGTACTTATCATAATTACCTCATTTTTTTATATTTTAATTACACAAGCAGCACTTGCAAGACCTGCACCAAAAGCTGTTAACAGGATATTGTCGCCTTTTTCTAATTTACCA
The DNA here is from genome assembly GCA_044426425.1 of Clostridia bacterium. Lineage (GTDB taxonomy): Bacteria > Bacillota > Clostridia > Oscillospirales > Acutalibacteraceae > SIG603. The sequence continues at coordinate 2,403 of JAWXUN010000110.1, forward strand.
GCTCGGTTAATTTCGTCTAGCAAAATTGGAACACTTGCACTTGATGTATTGCCTGTGTACTCTATATTTTTACAGAATTTTGTTTTGTCCATTCCTGTTTTTCTTGCTGCTTCGTTTATTATTCTTACATTTGCTTGGTGAGGGACTACCCATTTGATGTCCTCGCCTGTTAGGTTTGTTTTTTCTAACACCTGTGCAATATCGTGTTGCATTGATGTTACTGCAAATTTATAAGTTTCTTGACCGTTCATTTCTATATGTGTTGTTTCGCATTTTTCACCCTTATAAAATGGTGAATTTCCTGACATTACTGGAATATTTAATGCGTGACAGTCGCCTTTTGTTTTTATAACAGATGACAAATAATTGTCCTCTTCGTCACTTATTACAACTGCACCTGCTCCGTCTGCAAAAATTATGCAAGTACTTCTATCTTGCCAATCTACTATTGAAGAAAGTCTATCCGCAGAAACAACCAACACTTTGTGAATGTTTCCCATAGACATATATGCAACTGCTGTTTCTAGTGCAAAGATAAACCCTGGGCACGCAACGCATAAGTCAAAAGCTGGGCAATTTGCACCGATTGCCTGTTGAACAGTGCAAGCGACACTTGGGGCAACCTTGTCTGCTGTGATTGTTGACGCTATGATTAAATCAATTTCCTCTGGTTTTATTCCGCTGTTTTCGAGCGAATTAAGTGCTGCTTTTGTAGCCATTTGAGATGTTGTTTCGTCCTCTGAAATATGCCTTGAAGAAATGCCGACTCTTTTTTTTATCCACTCATCGTTAGTATCAACCATTTTTGATAAATCGTCATTAGTTACAACTTTTGTTGGTAAGTAACTGCCTGTTCCAAGTAATTTAAATTTCATTCTATGCTCTCTTTCGGTTTAAAATATAGGTTTAATCTGTCGATTGCTTTTAAAAGAACTTCCCTTTGATTATCCGAAAATTCGTTACCAAGCTTTTTTACAACCTCTCGTTGACATTTTTTGTGGAGTATTGCAACTCTTTGCCCCTCTGGACTAAGCTTGACATTGACCTGTCTTGCATCTGTGCCACTCTCTTTGTTTGCGTAGCCTTTTTTGACGAGTTTGTTGACAGCAACTGTGACTGTTGGCTTTGAAACGTCCATTTCTTTGGCTATTTCGCTGACTCTCAGTCCGTCTTTGTGATTATTTAGAAGCATGACAAAATGAATTTCTGAAATTGTCAAATTTATTTCGCCATCTCTCAGTGCATTTTCTTCTAATCTCGTGACATTTTTGTAAATCTCTGTGAGTTTTTCACTCAGATTTTTTGCAAACTCGTCCATTGCAATACTCCTTTCATACATAGTTAGTTATACTAACTATTTTACCACGTTAAAAGTGATTTGTCAAGAAACGCTTTTAGGCGAAATTTGTCGATTTATAAAAATCTTCTCGCTTGACAATTAAGCAGACTTTGGCTATACTTATAATATATATTTTTTTACTTTAGGAATCCACGTTGTCCTCGGAACAACGAGGACTTTAAGTAATAAGTAAAAGTGAAAAGTTAAGAAGTATAGCGGAAATCTTGCGATTTCTCAATTATATATTGTATGCAAAACTTTAATCAAAAAAATCCGTGAGGATTTTCACATTACCTTTTCACTTTTCACTCTTACCTTTTCACTAAATCTCCTCAGTGAGAGCAAGCCCCCACCCTACGTTGGTTGCCGATGCTTGTTCGTTGAAACCTCCACCATACGTTGTGATATATAAATTATTAGATTAAATGGAGCTTATTTATGATTGTTAAAAATTATTTTGCAGATGGATATGTCGAAGAAAATTCTTTTGTTATTATAGATGAAAACACTGGAAAAACTGCGATTATCGACCCATCTTTTGAAAGTGGTTTCGACTTTTCGGCTTATGATAATATAGATTTTATTTTGTTGACACATGGGCATTTTGACCATATTGCGGACACTATTAAAATCAAAGAAAAATATGGCTCGAAAATTGTCTGTCACAAAGACGAGAAGGATTTAATTGAAAATCCGAAACTCAATTTGTCTATTATGTTTGGGCAACGCTTGAGTTTTTGTGCTGATATTTTGCTGGAGGACGGCGACACATTTATGCTTGGCGACACAAAAATCTCGCTCATTCACACAGCTGGGCACACAAAGGGCAGTTGTTGCTATATCGCTGACGGACACATTTTTTCTGGCGACACCTTTATGAAAGGGACTATCGGCAGAACTGACCTGCCAACAGGCGATTATTCGCAGATTATGAAATCTGTTGAAAAACTAAAAAAACTAGACAAAGACTATATCGCACACTGCGGACACGGCGACAACACAAGCCTTGAGAACGAAAAGAGGAACAATGAATTTTTTAATCAGCGAACAATTTTTGAATTTTGAACTAGGTAATTTATTTAGAATATTTTATCCTTATGAAGAACTCACTGTGAAAAACGAGGATATAGAAAACCCAGATTTTTCTGTTATTATAAAAGAGAACAAGGCTTTTTTGACAGTTAAAAAACAAAGTGAAGTTATTGAAATCATAAAATCGAAAGACGATATCGAACACCGAGTTTGTAAAAAATTTTTCTCTATGCTTTGCAAAGAAAATAACTATTCACCAAAGTGGGGAATGCTCACTGGTATTCATCCTGTTAAGCTTTTTGCTGAATATGAGCGTAAAATTGGCACAGAAATGGCGATTAATCACTTTGCAACGGAGATGTCTGTTTCTAAAGAAAAAACTGATTTTGCTAAATCGATTGCCGATATCGAGAAACGATTTGTTGAAAATATTGGCGAAAATGACTTTAGTTTATATGTTTCAATTCCATTTTGTCCCTCAAGATGTTCGTACTGCTCTTTTGTTTCTCAAAGTATCGAAAAAAAAGAAAAACTCATTGCACCATATTTTGAACTTCTATTAAAAGAAATTGAATACACTGCAAAGATAGCTAATATAAATGGATTAGTTCTCAAATCTGTCTACATTGGTGGAGGAACTCCAACAACACTTTCGGCAGTTCAGCTAAAAGATTTGATAGACAAAATCCGTGAGCTTTTTGACTTTTCTAATTGCGATGAATTTACTGTTGAAGCTGGCAGACCAGACACAATTGACAGAGAAAAACTCTTGACACTAAAAAAATGTGGCATTGGCAGAATTAGCATAAATCCACAATCTCTCAACGATGAGGTGCTTAAACTAATCGGCAGAAATCACAGTTCTAAAGAATTTTTGGAGAAATACCAAATGGCAAAAGAACTAGGTTTTGAGATTATCAACACCGACCTTATCGCTGGGCTTGAGGGTGACGATTTTGAGAGTTTCGCCAATACTTTAGATAGAATAATTGAGCTTTCTCCTGAAAATATCACTGTGCATTCACTCGCACTTAAACGCTCGGCAAAAATTTTTAGAGAAAAAGACACAAAAGATTATCACGGCGACAGAAATTCGGCTGACAAAATGATTGAATATTCTGTTAAAAAATTAAGTGAAAACGGCTATTTGCCTTATTATTTATACCGACAAAGCAGAATGGCTGGCAACTGTGAGAACACAGGTTGGGCAAAAAAAGACTGTGAATGTGCCTATAACATCTACACAATGGACGAAAGCCAGACAATTTTGGCTTGTGGTGCAGGGGCTGTTACAAAACTA
>JAWXUN010000111.1:0-6060 GCA_044426425.1 Clostridia bacterium
CAAACTTCCCACTGCTATCGTCGCCGCAGTGTCTGGCGTGTGCACTCCTCTGCCTGCCGCTTCGCAACCAACCAGTCTAACATCTTTGTCGTTTATAAAATTATAAAAAGCACCAATTGCATTAGAGCCACCGCCAACGCAAGCCAAAACAGCTGATGGCAGTCTTCCCTCTTTTTCTAAAATTTGCTCTTTAATTTCTTTTGAAATAATCGCCTGAAAATCTCTTACCATAACAGGAAACGGATGTGGCCCCATGACCGAACCAAGAACATAATGCGTGTCGTCCATTCTTTTTGTCCACTCACGCATTGTTTCGCTCACCGCATCTTTTAGCGTTGCTGTGCCAGATGTAACTGGATTGACTTTTGCACCAAGCAATCGTATTTTATACACATTGAGTGCTTGCCTGTCTGTGTCCTCTTTTCCCATAAATATTTCACATTCCATGCCCATAAGTGCCGCAGCTGTCGCCGTTGCAACTCCGTGTTGTCCTGCACCAGTTTCGGCTATAACCCTTGTTTTTCCCATTTTTTTCGCAAGCAAAACTTGCCCCAAAACATTGTTGATTTTGTGTGCACCTGTGTGGTTTAAGTCCTCACGCTTAAGATAAATCTTTGCACCGCCCAAGTCGTCTGTCATGCGTTTTGCAAAGTATAATCTTGAGGGTCTGCCTGCATATTCATTTAACAGCTCTGTTAGTTCTGCGTTAAACTGTTCATCATTTTTATAAAATTCATAAGCTTTTTCAAGCTCGATAATTGTGTTCATCAAAGTTTCTGGTATGTACTGCCCACCGTGAACACCAAATCTTCCTTTAGTCATTATATTCCCTCACATTTTTAATAAATTTTTTAATTTTTTCTTTGTCTTTTACGCTATCGGTTTCAACTCCGCCAGAAACATCAACACCAATCGCTTTGTAATTCAAAACATTTTTCACGTTGTCTGGGTTCAATCCACCTGCGATAAAAAAATCTTTTTTCAGATTTTTTATTTCTTTTAAAATCTCCCAATCAAATTGCTCGCCTGTTCCACCAGCACCATTGTCCAAGAGCAAAAAATCTGCCTTGCTATCTTTCCATTCCAAAATATCCTTGATACTTTTAACGCTCACCGCCTTAAACACAATTGTGTTTGGGTGTTTATTTTTGATGCAAACTATTTCACTCTCGCTTTCGTGACCATGAAATTGAACGGAATCAATAATTTTTTCATCTATCAATTCGTCAATTTCTTTGCTATCCGCATCAACAAAAACTCCGACTGTTTTAATTTTTGTATCGAGCAAACTCCTAAGCTTACTCGCCAAGTTTTTGTCTATTTGTCTTTTGGATTTAGCAAAAACAAAACCAACATAATCTGGTTTTAATTTATTGAGAGTTTCAATATCTTCTGTTCTTTTTATTCCACAAATCTTAATTTTCATAGCATACCTTTTAAGTTATTCAGAATTTCTTTTTTATTTTCCGCCCTCATCAGAGTTTCGCCAACCAAGACTGCATCAACGTCATTATTCTCTAAAAGAATTATATCTTCTCTTGTTTTTATGCCACTTTCTGAGATAAAAATTATATCTTTTGGCACTAATTTTCTTAGCCTTATACTTGTGTTCAGGTCTAGTTCAAATGTTTTGAGATTTCTATTGTTAACACCAATTATTCTTGCACCACAGCTCATGGCTCTTTGCAGTTCACATTCGTCGTGCACCTCAAAAATCGCCGACAAACCTAAATCATTAGCAATTTCAAAAAATTCTTTCAGCTCTTTGTCGCTCAAAATTGCACATATCAAAAGTATCGCCGATGCACCCAAAATTTTCGCCTCATAAACCATGTATGCATCTACAAAAAAATCTTTTCTCAAAACTGGTATCGACACTTCTTTTGCAATGTCATTTAGGTACTTATCTTGCCCCTGAAAATAATACGTTTCCGTAAGGCAAGAAATTGCCGTTGCACCAGCATTTTCGTAGTCTTTTGCAATGTCTAAATAAGGAAAATCCTCTGCTATCAAGCCTTTTGAGGGGGAGGCTTTTTTCACTTCGCAAATAAAAGACATTCCCTTTTCGCTCAAAGCTTTTTCAAACTCAAAGTTTCCCTTTGGCAAATTCTCCGCTACTTTTTTTAGCTCTTCTGTCGGAAAAATCTCTTTCAATATGCCAATCCTATCTCTCACAAAATCGGCAATTTCGCTTAATATATCTCTTTTTGTGTCAACCACATCACCATTTTCATTCAGCATTTTTAATTCTCCATGTTTGAGTATTTCACAAATTCTTCAAGCTTTTCTAGTGCCTTGCCACTGTCGATTAGCATTTCTGCGAGCTTAACACCATCTACAAGACTTTCCGCTTTTCCGCCAATATACAAACCAGCCCCAGCGTTTAAACAAACAGCGTTTCGCTTGCTCCCCTTTTCGCCTTTCAAAATATCCATTGTGATTTTTGCATTTTCGCTAGGTGTTCCGCCAATCAAATCTTCTTTATCACAAATTTTGTAGCCAAATTGAAGTGGATTAATTTCATAAGTTCTATAATATCCGTCTTTCACTTCGCAAACAGTTGTCGCACTGCTCATAGAAATTTCGTCTAATTTATCTTGACCATATACAACAAGTGCACGGCTCACACCAAGATTACAAAGAACTTTTGCAAGTGGTTCAACCAATTTTTCGTCATACACACCCATAACCTGCATCGTTGCACCAGCTGGGTTAGACAAAGGACCCAGTATATTAAAAATAGTTCTAAATTGAAGTTCTTTTCTGACTCCCGCAACATATTTCATTGCCAAGTGATATTTTTGTGCAAACAAAAAGCATATACCAATTTTCTCCAAAATCTCTTTGCTTTGCTCGGCACTTGTCATGATATTAACCCCAAGTGCCTCAAGCACATCTGCCGAACCAGACTTGCTAGACGAGGCTCTGTTTCCGTGTTTTGCAACAGGTATTCCACCAGCAGAAATAACCAAAGATGCCGTAGTAGAGATATTAAAAGAGTTTGATTGGTCACCGCCAGTTCCAACAATTTCTAGCACTGGCATATCGTGCAATAGTCTAACACAGTGCTCTCTCATTGATGATGCCGAGGCTGTTATCTCGTCAATCGTTTCTCCCTTTATCGCAAGAGCCGTGAGGTATGCACTTATCTGAACATCAGTAGCCGTGCCACCCATTATTTCGTTCATAACCGCCTTAGCCATGTCGTAGTCCAAGTTTTTGTTATTGCTCAATTCTAAAATCGCTTCTTTAATCATTATCAATAGCCTCCAAAAAATTTCTTACTATCTTTTCGCCTTTCGGAGTTAACACCGACTCTGGGTGAAATTGCACTCCAAATATTTTGTATTCCTCGTGCTCAACCGCCATTATATCGCCCTCTGCTGTTTCAGAAATAATCTTCAAGCAACTAGGCATAGTGTCTTTGATGGCCGACAGCGAATGATATCTTGCAACTTGCATTTCGTTTTCCATATCACTAAAAATCAAACTATCTGTGTTTATTTTTGCAACAGAAGTCTTTCCGTGCATCAATTTGCTTGCATAAGAAACAGTTGCACCAAATGCCTCGCAAATCGCCTGATGACCTAAGCATACTCCAAAAATCGGAATTATTGCACCAAGTTTTTTTATTACATCTATACAAATTCCCGCATCTTTTGGGTGACCTGGTCCCGGTGATAAAAAAATTGCCTTTGGCTTTAATTCTTCAATTTCAGAAATTGTTATTTTGTCGTTCCTCACAACCTTTATATCGCTATCAATTCCGCCAATTAACTGGTATAAATTATAAGAAAAACTATCGTAATTATCAATTAACAAAATCATAAATCAATCCCTCCTTCTGCTATTTTCAGTGCCTCGGTAACTGCCTTTGCTTTGTTTATACATTCCATATACTCGCTTTTTGGAACAGAGTCTGCCACTATTCCAGCACCAGAGCGAACAAAAACTTTGCCATTTTTTGAAAACGCAAGCCTTATCGCAATGCAAGTGTCAAGGTTTCCACTAAAATCAATATACCCAATCGCACCGCCATATATGCCTCGTTTGTTGTCCTCTAGCTCGTTAATAATCTCACAAGCCCTGAGCTTTGGTGCACCAGAAAGTGTGCCTGCTGGCAAGATTGAGTCAACAGCGTCTAGTGCATCTTTGTCGTCTGCAATAATTCCTGTGACAGTCGAACCAATATGCATAACGTGAGAAAATTTTTCTATATTCATATATTTTTCAACTTTTACAGAAGAAATTTTACTGATTTTACCAATGTCGTTTCTTCCCAAATCTACAAGCATATTGTGCTCGGCTCTTTCTTTTTCATCATTCAAAAGCATTTTTTCAAGCTCTTTATCCTCTTCTTCTGTCGCTCCTCTTGGCTTTGTTCCTGCTAGTGGAAAAGTAAACAGTTTAGATTTTTCTAGCTTTACCAAAGTTTCTGGCGATGCCCCAGCAATCTCAACATCATCACTCGAAAAATAAAACATATAAGGCGATGGGTTAATTCTTCTGAGCACTCGGTATGTGTCAAGCAAACTGCCCTCTATGTCCGCCTCAAACCTGTTTGAAAGAACTACTTGAAATATATCGCCCTCGTGTATATAATTTTTTGCTTTCTCAAGCATTTCGCAATATTCTTCTTCGTTAAATAATTGTCTGAACTCGCTTTTGATTTTTAGCGGTGGATTTTCAGACTGCTCACCCCTTAAAACAATTTCTGCCATTTGTTTTAGAACAAGATTTGCCTTTGCAAAATTTCTTTCAATATCCTCTGTCTTTATATTCGCTATCAAAATTATTTTTTGCTCATAATTGTCAAAAGCAATTAACTTGTCAAAAAGCATAAGGTCTACATCTTTAAAATTCTCTTCGTCTTTCGCATTCAAATTCAAACTTGGCTCTGAATATTTTATATAATCATAAGAAAAATATCCAACCAAACCACCAGCAAAAGACGGAAAACCCTCGATAATCGGTGCTTTATTTTCTTCGATAATTTCCCTAATCACCTTTGCTGGGTTGCCCTTAATTTTTTGTGTTAAAGCCTCGCTTTTTATTTGAATATCACCATTGATACAAGTGATTTCTAGGCTTGGGTCAAAGCCAATAAAGGTATATCTTCCCCACTGTTTATTCGCCTCGGCACTCTCAAACATAAAGCAATGGCGACTTATGTTTTTTAGTTTTCTAATCACATTAATAGGTGTCACCGTGTCTGCATAAAGTTCCATTTTAACTGGAATGCGTTTGCAATTTGTCGTTTTAAATATTTCCTTAATCTCTAATAAATTCGGCTTAATCATAAGTTTTTCCTCCTAAAAAAATGTTTTTGGGTACAAAAAAAGTCCTCGACAATAAAAATTGTCAAGGACGAAAATTACTTCCGCGGTGCCACCTTGTTTCACAGCTATACAAATACAGCTATGCTCTTAGCGAAATTCTAACAAATTTCCGACAACTGACGTATGCCAACACGTCATGGAATACTCAGCACAAGTGCCTTTGACCATGCCCTCAGCGGTCCATTTAATAATCTGCTTTTCATCTGGCTCTCAGCTTCGCCAAATTCTCTGTAAGATGCACGGTTATTTTTATCTCCGCTTCAACGGTTTATTACATTAAATTGTTTATATGATACTACAAATTCGTTCACTTGTCAAGCTTTTTTCAAAAATAAAATTCTCAAACCTTTATCCTCAAAAAACTTGACAAAAACAACAAAATGTATTATAATATAAAAATGTTAATAAAAGGACGCTTAGCTCAGCTGGCTAGAGCACCTGCTTGACGTGCAGGGGGTCAGCGGTTCAAGTCCGTTAGCGTCCACCATACCGAATAATCATAAGGGGCTTGAACTCTTATGATTATTCTTTTTTATAATATACTTTTTGACTAGATTGTTTTATGCAATCTGGTCTTTTTTTCTTCCGAACATTTTAATCAGTTGTTCGTTCTCTTTTTTACTAATTAAAGGCAATTCAATGTATCCTATCATTTTATAATAGATTTCAACTTTTTGTGTTTTAATTCCATCTATTTCTTCTCGATGATGAACAACGATTT
>JAWXUN010000112.1:0-5962 GCA_044426425.1 Clostridia bacterium
CGATCCCACCAGAGATTAGCATACCCCTTTTTTTGCCAACAGCCTCAAGCATTTGATAACCTTCCATGTCCGCAGTTATCGCCGTTTGATATCTGTTATTAATTGCATTTGGGTATAGCTGTGTCACATCTTCCAAAAATTTGCAAGCCAAGCCCTCTATGTCTATAACATCGTCTTTAACTGCACCTGTAAACGCAAGTCTTTGTCCAACCATAGGGTCCTCAAACTTCGGCCACAAAACACCTGGTGTGTCAAGAAGTTCAAAACCCTGTCCAATAGTGAACCAACGGTTATCTCTTGTAACACCTGGTCTGTCTTGAACATCAGCTTTTCCAGCCTTGCCCTTGCACATTTTGTTGATAAGCGAAGATTTTCCAACATTCGGAACACCCACAACCATAATTCTGATTGGTCTGCCAACCATGCCTTTTCTGTTCCACGCAGCAATTTGTTCTGCTAGAACCTCTTTGCAAAGTGGCAACATTTTGTTGAGTCCTCTGCCAGTTTTGCAGTCAATTGGCAAGGCTCTAATTTTTTTACTTGCAAAAAACTCTACCCATTTTTCGGTAACTCGTGGGTCTGCCATATCAGCTTTGTTAAGCAAAATTATTCTAGCTTTGCTATTAACAATACTGTTGATAACAGGATTTCGGCTACTCAATGGTATACGAGAGTCAACAAGCTCTGCAACGATATCAACAAGTTTTAAACTGCTCTCTATCTTGCGTCTAGTTTTCGCCATGTGCCCAGGAAACCACTGTATATTTTCTATATTTCTCATATCTATATAATGTCAATTTTTTCATTGACAACCTTTCGATTTTTTAATTTATCAATCTAAAAAGCCAAATCTATCTAACGGAAATAGTCTTAAGACGGCTTTTCCAATAATTTTTCTTTCGTCAACCATTCCGACTTCAACATATCGGCTGTCCTCTGAATTTGTCCTGTTATCACCGAGGACAAAAACGTGCCCCTCTGGCACTGTCGCCGGAAACTCAATCAAATCAAGCGAGGTATATGTTTCTTTGGTTATTCCATTTTCTATTCCAAAAAAATTCTCATCAATGGCTTCATCATCAACATAAACCACACCATTTTCAAAATCTATATCAACAGTTTGACCCTCTGTTGCGATAACCCTCTTTATAATCGGATCATCCAAAACCCCAGAAATGACAACAACATCACCCTGTTCATAAGAAAAGTTTATACAACTTATAACAACCCTGTCACCATCTTCAAAATTTGGTAACATAGACACACCACTAATCATGACAAGTTTAAATAAAAATGTCATTATTATGACAACCACAATAGTGCACAGTATCACTTCTTCAACCCAAGAAAAAACATATCTGCCAATTTTAAATTGTTTTCTTTCTTTAATCTCTCTTTTTTTCATTATATATATATTTAGCATTGATAACTATATTAATATTCGTCAAAATCACCAATGTTTTATCCTTTCAAAACTACTACTATAATAATAACATTAAATGATAAAAAAATAAAGTAAAAAAACAAAAAGGGGACAAAAATTTGTCCCCCTAAAACGCAATGTATTTAGTTAATTTGCATAAAAATATTATGTTAACCAGAGATTAACCTCTGATTTGCTCTTTAACCTTAGCAGCTTTACCAACTCTATCACGTAGATAATAAAGTTTTGCTCTTCTAACTTTACCTCTTCTGATAACTTTAACATCTTTGATATTAGGTGAGTGAACTGGGAAAACTCTCTCAACACCAACGCCATAAGATACACGGCGAACTGTAAATGTTTCGCTAATGCCACTGCCTTTTTTAGCAATAACTGTACCCTCGAAGTTTTGAACTCTCTCTTTTTCACCTTCACGAATGTTAACACCGATTTTGATTGTATCACCGATGTTGAATTGTGGTAATTCTGTTTTAACTGACTCTTGTGCGATTAATTTTAAAGCATCCATTGTAATTTTCCTCCATAATAAATTATTATTTTTTTGTTTAGGTATTCATGCCTTTGTAGCAGAGGACTACCCGTTTCAAATACTCGATTTAAAAATCGGGCTTTGACTCCCGTAAAGCAGCGTTTGAGGGCTTTCGGTTTTCAAATGCCTAGATATTATACCATATATTCATGATAAAATCAAGTGTTTTTATAAATTTTATAAAATTATATATTCTTCTAACTTCGATTGCATCTTAAAATCTATTAATGCACGAAGTTTAAGTCCCTCGGCTACATATTCTTCTTCTAATACAACGCCGTCTTTTCTTATTTCTGCTGCTAGTGCTGATTTTGCAAATGGCAACAATAAGCTCAGTTCAATATTTTTTTGTGGCAGTGCATTCTCAACCGCTATTAACAGTTCGTCTATGCCAAAACCTGTAACAGAACTGATTTTCACACTGTCTTTAATTATCGGTGCATTTTCTGTGCTGTTCTCTTCGATAGCCTTATCCCATTTATTTAACACGCTGATGATAGGTCTATCTGCACTGCCTAGGTCATTAAGAATTTCATTCGTAACCTTTAGCTGGTCCCATGCATCTGGGTTTGAGCTGTCACAGATATTAAGAATAATATCTGCATAGGCAGCTTGTTCTAAGGTCGATTTAAAAGCTTCGATAAGATGATGCGGAAGTCGCCTAATCAAGCCAACAGTGTCTATGAGCATGATGTTTTTTCCGCTTGGCAATTTAAGATTTCTCGCAGTTGGGTCAAGTGTTGCAAAAAGCATATCTTTTGCCAAAACCCCAGCATCTGTCAGATAATTCATCAGAGTGCTTTTACCTGCGTTTGTATATCCAACCAAGGCAACTGTGATAGTTCCGTCTTTCTTTCTGCGTCTGTCAATTTCTTTTCTAGTTCTCTCAACTTCACGCAAAGCTTCTTTTAAATTCTCTATTTTTGTTCTTATGTGACGTCTGTCAGTTTCAAGCTTAGTTTCGCCAGGACCTCTTGTTCCAATTCCACCACCAAGCCTAGAAAGTTCGATACCCTTGCCACTTAATCTTGGCAACATATATTTAAGCTGAGCAAGTTCAACCTGAAGTTTACCTTCTCTTGTCCTCGCCCTTTGTGCAAAAATATCAAGAATTAACATCGTTCTGTCTATAACTCTTTTGTCTGTTTCAGCCTCAATGTTTCTAATCTGTGTTGGTGATAATTCTCTGTCAAAAATAAAAAGGTCAATGTCATTGTTATCAGCAAATTCTTTGATTTCTATAAGCATACCACTGCCGACACAAGTGGCACTTTTCGGAGCTTGCCTTTTTTGCGTTTTTGTAGCCACTGGCTCTGCACCAGAAGTCAAACAAAGCTCCCAAAGTTCAGCGAGAGAAACCTCGCTGTCATATTCACCAGTATCAACCGAAACGAGCATAGCCCTCTCAATTTTTATTTCTATTTCTTTAATCTCCAAAACCTATACCTCGTTTCGTTTTTTAGTACTCTTAAATTAAGAATAATTATTTATAAGATTTTTGTAGGATTTCTATTATATCCTCGTTTGTCATTGGCACTGGGTCAAGTGCGAGAAGTCCTGCCATTGTATCTCTTGCATTAACAGCATATTTCTCTATCTCTTCGTATTTCATGCCATAAGATGACACTTTGATATCTTCAACACCACAAGCTTTTTGCAAGTCTGCAAGTGCATCAACAAAATCCATTGGTTTTGTTGCATCTGTTTTTCCCATAACTTTTGCCATTTGAATCATTCTCTCGTCGCATTTGCCACAATTTGCAAGATATGTGTAATACGCAAGGCTGATGCTGATTAGTGCTGCACCATGCTCAAAATTTGGGTGATACGCACTAATTGCGTGAGCAATGCTGTGCTCGCCTGTGCAACCTGATGTAGACTCAACCATGCCTGCAAGAGTATTAGCAAGTGCAATGTCGCCCCTTGCATCTATATCTGTGCCGTCTGCAACTGCATTCGCAAGTGATTTTGCAACTAGAGAAATTGATTGCAAACAATACATATCACTCATAACATAAGCTGTTGTATTTACATATCCCTCACAACTGTGGAAAAGTGCATCAAAGCCTTGATACGCTGTGAGATGTTTTGGAACAGACACCATAAGTTCTGGGTCAACAATAGCAATTCTTGGGAACAAATCGTCAAAGCCATAGCCAACTTTTTCGTTTGTATCTGTTTTTGTGATAACTGTCCAAGGGTCAGCCTCTGTGCCTGTACCCGCTGTTGTTGTGATAGCAACAATTGGCAATGGTTTGTTTGGAACAGGCATACCTTTTCCAGAACCGCCACCAACATAATCCCAATAGTCGCCCTCGTTTGTAGCCATCATTGCGATTGATTTTGATGAGTCCATCGCACTTCCGCCACCTAAACCTATAACAAAATCAACATTTTGTTCTCTACAAATTTGTGCAGCTTCCATAACATGGTCTTTAACTGGGTTTGGCAAAATTTTGTCAAACACAACTGCTTTTATATTTTGTTTTGCTAACTCTTCTACAACTGTGTCAAGATATCCGAATTTTTTTACTGATTTACCATTTGTTGTAACAATCATCGCTGTTTTGCCGAAAAGCTCGTGCTTTGATAGCTCTTTAACTGAACCTTTGCCGAAGATAATTCTTGTTGGAATGTAATAATTAAAATTCATTTTGACAGCCTCCATTAAAATAATTAATTTTTTTAGTTTATAAAACTTTTATTTAAAAAACTCTTGCAAAGCCAAAACTTTGTCAGTTTTTTCCCAATTAACGCCGAGGTCTTCTCTGCCCATGTGTCCATAAGCTGCGAGTTGTCTATATATAGGTTTTCTCAAATCTAGTGTTTTTATTATAGCAGATGGTCTTAAATCAAAAACAGCATTAACTGCATTTGCCAATTTTTCATTATCATATTTACCAGTGCCAAAACTCTCTACCATAACAGAAACAGGGTGAGCCACTCCGATTGCATAAGCTAGTTGAACTTCGCATTTTTTCGCAAGCCCTGCTGCAACAATATTTTTAGCAACATATCTTGCTGCATAAGCTGCCGAACGGTCAACCTTTGTTGGGTCTTTTCCAGAAAAAGCACCGCCGCCGTGTCTGCCATATCCGCCATAAGTATCAACGATTATTTTTCTGCCAGTTAGTCCGCTGTCGCCAACAGGACCACCGATAACAAATCTGCCAGTTGGATTGATAAAAATCTTTGTTTCTTCGTCCATCAAATCTTCTGGGATAACATTATTGATAACGTGTTTTATCATATCTTTTCTGATTTCGCTAACAGTTACATCGTCGTCGTGTTGAGTTGAGATAACAACAGTGTCAATTCTTTTGACCTCGTCGCCGTCATATTCAACAGTAACTTGAGTTTTTCCGTCTGGTCTTAGATATTTAACCTTGCCAGTTTTTCTGACTTTTGCAAGTCTTTTCGCAAGTTTTTGAGCAAGAGAAATAGCCATTGGCATATACTCCGCTGTTTCATCGCAAGCATATCCAAACATCATGCCTTGGTCGCCCGCACCGATTAAATCGTTCTCGTCTTTTGCCTCTCCTTTTTGAGCTTCATAAGACTCGTTAACGCCCATTGCAATGTCTGGCGATTGCATATCTATGGAAGTTAAAACAGCACAGCTATTTCCGTCAAAGCCACACTCTGCGTTGTCGTAACCGATTTCGTTCACAACATTTCTTACTATCGAACTGATGTCAACATAACAATCAGTTGAGATTTCTCCCATAACATGAACAACTCCAGTTGTTGTTGTAACCTCACAAGCAACGTGAGCTTCTGGGTCTTTTTTGATAATTGCATCAAGAACTGCATCAGAGATTTGGTCGCAAATTTTGTCTGGGTGTCCCTCTGTTACAGACTCAGACGTGAAAAGAAATTTTGACATTTTTTTACTCCTTTTATTGAATATATATATGTGTGTAAATAACAAAAAAACCTCACAAAAGTGAGGAATTAAAAAAAATCCTCATCTATCGGTTTTTTACCGC
>JAWXUN010000113.1:0-5930 GCA_044426425.1 Clostridia bacterium
TTATCTCAAGCGTTCTTTTTAGTTTTCTTGCAGAGTCGTATAGAGGTGCATTAAATCGAAATAATCTTCTGGAATTTATTTATACCTTAATCCATGTTTTGGCTGTTACATTTTTCACGGCAATTTATTTATTTATCGCAAATTTAGGTGTAATGAGAAATATGCAGTTACTTTTATTAACATTGCTTTTCTACTTTTTCTTGAATTTTATCACAAGAGTTATGCTAAAAGAGATAATTCATATAAGGAATAAAAAGGTAGTTGTCAGGTCACTTATAATTGTCACAACAAAAGATTTAGTTGATAGGGTTATTGATAATATAAAAAATAATAACTACGAGGGATTTAAAATAACTGGCATATCTGTCATCGACTCCGATATGATTGGCGAAAAGATTGATAACATTCCTGTTGTTGCAAATCTAGATAATTTAATGACTTATATTTGCAGAGAATGGGTTGACGAAGTGTTTCTAAATATTCCATCAACATCAACAATTGTTGACGAAATCGTTGATGATTTTGTGAGTATGGGCATTTCTGTCCACATGAGGGTTATGCATTCCTCTGAATTAAAGAGCAATCAATTTATCGAAAAAATAGGTAGATATACGGTTGTAACAACTAGCATGAACACTATCAGCTTAAAAGATATGGCAGTAAAAAGAATTGTTGATATACTCGCTGGTATTGTTGGCTGTATCATAACAGGTGTTTTATACTTAATTCTCGCACCACTTATATATATTAAATCGCCAGGACCAATTTTCTTTACACAAATAAGAATTGGTAGAAATGGCCGTAAATTCAAGATTTATAAATTCAGAAGTATGTATATGGATGCAGAAGAACGCAAAAAATCTTTGATGGATAAAAACGAAATCAAAGATGGAATGATGTTTAAAATGGAGTATGACCCAAGAATTATCGGAAGTGAAAAAGGTCCTAAAAAGGGTATTGGTAATATAATCAGAAGACTAAGCCTCGATGAATGGCCACAGTTTTTTAACATCTTAAAAGGTGATATGAGTTTGATTGGAACACGTCCGCCAACTTTAGATGAATGGGAAAAATACGAAAATCACCACAGAGTTCGTCTTGCAATGAAACCAGGACTTACAGGAATGTGGCAGGTTAGTGGCAGAAGTAGCATAAAAGATTTTGAAGATGTAGTGAAATTAGACAAAGAATATATCACAAAATGGTCTTTATTACTTGATATTAAAATTATTTTTAAAACTATTTTAGTAGTTTTAAAAGGTGATGGTGCTTCATAAGCAGAAATTTAGTAGTGTTATACATAAATACGTATATTAGTTAATTTAATTTATATTGTCAAAATACAAAAAAAGTATTGTAATATAATCGAACATTTGTTATAATTATATTATTAGATATAAATTTTGAAATGGAGAATAAACTTTGAAAAAAGAAGTAGATATTATAGAAATTGATTTGCAAGAAATTTTCATGCAATTAGTTTACAAGGCTTGGATTATTATTTTGTCTGTAATTATATGCGGTGCAATTTCATTTACATATACAAAAGTAACTGTTGATCCTTTGTACTCATCAGACGCTATGTTATTTGTTAATGCAACTTCTAGTATTTCAGGAATAGATATAAAAGTTGGTGTTTCTGATGTAAGTTCTGGCTCAAGTCTAATAAGCACATACAAAGTTATTTTAAATACAAGACAAACTCTTAGTGAAATTATAGATTATGTTGGACTTGATTATTCAACTTCTCAGCTTGCGTCAATGATTTCAATTAATTCGGTAGACAGCACGTCTGTGTTCCAAGTTTCTGTTAGTAACACCGACCCAAATTTAGCAGAAGAAATTGCTACTGCAATTGTTGAAATTCTTCCAAATAAAATTTCAAGCATTATCGATGGAACATCTGTTAGAATTGTTGATACAGCAATTGTTCCATCTTATCCATACTCACCTAACTATCAACAAAGTGCTCTTACTGGTGCTTTTGTTGGATTTATGTTAAGTGCTTGTTGTATAGTTCTATTAAAACTTTTAGATAAAAGAATTACAGCGGTTGATTATGTTAAGAACAAATACGAGGACATACCAGTTCTTGGAGTTATTCCTTGTGTTTCACCTAATAAGAAAAATTAAAATTGCTTATATTTAAAAGGAGAAAAAATGGCACAGAAAAAAAAACCTAAGTCTAATATTGCAAAAGGCAATGTTAGAACAAGAGATAATATACAAGATACTCGAAATAAAATAGGCGAGGATATCGACTTTGCATCAAGTGAAGCATACAAGCAATTGCGTACAAGTGTTATGTTCACTCTTGAGCACAACAACAAATGCAAAATTTTTGGTGTTACAAGCAGTGTTGCTGGCGAAGGAAAAAGTGTTACATCAATTAACTTAGCTATGTCTTTTGCTCAAATGGGAACAAAGGTGCTTTTAATTGAATGTGATTTAAGAAAACCAGTTTTTGCTGATTATTTTGATCTTAACGTAAGACATGGACTTGTTCATGCTATTATCGGTCTATCCAAACCAGAAGATGTTATTTATAGACACGAAAATTACTCAAGGCTTGAAATTGTTCCAGCTGGTGTAATTCCACCAAATCCATCAGAGCTTTTAGCCTCTTCTCACATGAAAAAGCTGATTGACATATATGCTGAAGACTATCAGATAATTATGTTAGACTTGCCACCTGTTACAGTTGTTACAGATGCTCTTGTTGTTTCAAAGTTTACTCAAGGAATGCTTTTGGTTGTAAGAGATAATTATGTAGAAAAAACAGAACTTGCAGAGAGTATTCGTCAGCTAAATATTGCTGGGGCAAAAATTCTTGGTTTTACTTATAATTTCAATAATTCTCTTCGTGGTGATTATTATTATAAAAAGGGTTATAAAAAATATGGTGATTACAAAAAAAGTTATTATAAATAATAAATTATGAATATTATAGATTTACACACACATATACTTCCGCAAATGGATGATGGAAGTAAAAGTATCGAAGAATCGATAGAGATGATTGATTTTCTTAAATTGCAAAATGTTAACAAAATTGTTTTCACGCCACATTTTTATGCAAGTGACGAGTCACCAAAAAGTTTTTTAGAGCGAAGAGAAAATTCCTATCAGAAATTAATTCAATCGTATACCTTTGATAATGTTGATGTTTTGCTTGGTGCAGAGGTTTACTATTTTTCCGGAATAGGAAGTTGCGAGGAGCTTAAACGTCTGGCAATTTCTGATACAAAGCATATTTTAATCGAAATGCCTTATAACTCGTGGGACGATAACATTGTTCAAGATGTAATTAATATTCAGAACAATTTAAAACTTAAAGTCATTTTAGCTCATGCAGAAAGATTTTTAAGATATAAAAACAGTCAAAAGTATATAGAATATCTAGCTTTTAATGATTGTTTAATCCAAGTTAATTTAGATTCATTTACAAATTTTGCAGTAAAAAGAACGCTATATAACTGGGTGAAAAAAGATATGATTTTTGCAATTGCAAGCGATTGTCATAATATGAGCACAAGACCAGCTAATTGGGACAAGGTTCGTCCTGATATCATAAAAAAAATTGGACAAAGTTCTTTTAAAAAAATCAATAAAAAATCAGAATTTTTGTTCAAAAATAAAGTTTAGCTATTAAGGTTGAAAGAAACTTTGATATATATATTATAATAAAAAAATTGAGGTGTGTTATGAAAAAAATATTTTCTATTTTAACAACATTTGTATTAATGTTAACTATTTCTGCTAGTGTTGTGTCAGCGTCTACAGTTGTACCAAGTATCGACCAAAAACAAGCACCATCACTTGCTGTACAAACTGATGCTGATGGTAACGAATATGTTGCTACATTGGTTGATGCCGATGGCAATGTTTATGAGTTTGTTGGATCTGAATATATCGTGCTAACTCCATTATCTGAAGCGGACGAAATTCCAACAGCTGAGGCACAAGAAATGATTGAAAATCTTTATCAAAGAATTTCTTCAGTAGAAGATTTATCAGAAATTACAAGTGATTTAGTTTCAGCTGTAGAATCTTTTAATGATTTATTTCCAGATAGAGATCCAGAATTATTGATCGAAAATTTAGTAGTTCTTGATTTGTTCGATTTATCAGTTTCTGATAACATCATGGAACTAATCAATGGTGGTATGAGTATTGTTGTTTATTTTGATTTAGGTGTTGAGGAAAACGACCCACTATTTATCCTTCACAACTACGAAGGCGATGAATGTGAAATATTAGATACAGAGTATGTTGGAGATGGCGTTGTTGCTGCTACTTTTACTTCTTTAAGCCCAGTTGCTGTTATAGTTGAGCAAACTTCTGAAGATGAGGAAGAAGATGTTCCTCAAACTGGTGACGATCAAACTGTTTTGATTTTCATTATAACAGGTATTGCGGCTGTTGCGGCTGCTGCACTTTTAGTTCTTAAAAGAGTAACAAAAAAATAATATATTTGAATGAATATTTAAGTTAATATTCTAAATACTAAAAAAATAAAACGAGAATAATGTTGTGAGGTTAATATGAGAAAGAAAAGTCATCGAAAGAACAAAGTTTCATATTTTTCACTCGGCATTGTTCTCGTTATTTTAATTTGGGTTGTTTCAGTTGGTCTTATCCTTATCGATAAATGGGAAAATGAGCAGTTTGGTGAGAATGCAGATGCAAATTTAAGTACCGTTATTGAGTATAATGGAACACGTTATATGTATAATCCATTTTTAGAAACAATTATGATTTTAGGTATTGATACTCTCGATTCAATTGTTGATTCTGGTAGTTATAATAATGACTATAAAGCTGATTTTTTAAGTTTGGTTATTATTAATGATAATGAACAATCATACAAAATTTTGCATATAAATAGAGATACAATGACAACTGTTCCAGTCCTTGGTGTTACAGGTCAGCTAGCTTCTTACGAAGAAATGCAAATAGCTTTGTCATATAACTACGGAAATGGTTTGAAAGATAGTTGTGAGAATACCAAAGATGCTATCTCGCTTATGCTCGGTGGTATTTCTATAAATAGATATTTGACACTTGGAATGAGTGCTATTCCAATTTTAAATGATTTAGCTGGTGGGGTTACAATAGAACTCGAAGATGATTTTACTGAACTAGATGCTGATTTGGTTGTGGGAGAAACTATCACACTAAATGGTGAGCAAGCTTTGATTTATGTTAGAGAACGTGGTTCGCTAGAAGATAGCTCAAACCTTTATAGAATGGAAAGACAACAAAATTATTTACAAGCTTTGTACACTGAACTAGCTGATACAGAAATTTCTTGGTTCGAGTCTGGAATTTCTGATATAACAGATTACATGGTAACTGACTCATCTGTTACTTCTCTCGAGGCTGTTATAGGAGATTTGGGTACTTACGAGTTCGAGGGGATTGTTTCAATAGATGGTGAGTCAGTTGTTTATGACCTCTATAATGAATATTATCTTGATGAAGAGAGTTTGGAGCAAACTATAATCGATCTATTTTATATCGAATTAGACTAATACGCTGAATACTAATGCAAAAATAAGAGGAAACTTTTTCTATCGTGAAAAGTTTCCTCTTTTATTTTGTGGTAAAATTTGCATTTAAAATCTAATAAAATACATAATTGCTGAATGTTTGAGTTTGGTATATTCATTAATTATTTGAACAAATTTAGATAATTCAGAGTTTTCTAAGCTTGAATTTTTGTTACCATACAAATCTTCTTCAATAATGCGAATTAGTTTTGCTCTGATAATATTGCTTGGGTTTGTTTTTTCGTCTTTATAAAGTTCATCAAAAGCATAAACTCTCTTGATAAACTCACGAACTGTTTCGCCATTCTTGATTTTTATATTATTAATTGCAAGCAGTTTAATTAGAGTTTTATAAAGAATTTTTGTGTCTTTTGAGGA
>JAWXUN010000114.1:0-5911 GCA_044426425.1 Clostridia bacterium
TGTTTAAAGATATTTTCCATAATATCTTTTAGTTTTGCATCAACTTCTTCAAATGTCCAAGAAAGTCTTTGGCTGTTTTGGCTCATTTCTAGAGCTGAAGTTGCAACACCACCAGCATTAGCTGCTTTGCCAGGTCCAAAGAGAACGCCAGCTTTTAGAAGTACTTCAGTAGCCTCTAAAGTTGAAGGCATATTCGCTCCCTCTGCAACTGCGATAACACCGTTTGCTACTAGTGCTTTTGCATCTGCTTCGTCAAGCTCATTTTGAGTTGCACAAGGAAGAGCAACGTCACATTTAACAGTCCAAACACCTTTGCCCTCGTGGTACTCTGCGTTTGGTCTATATTTTTTGTATTCAGTTAATCTCGCTCTGTTAACTTCTTTGATTTCTTTAACAGCGTCAATGTCGATACCCTCTGCATCATAAATCCAACCTGTTGAATCTGATATTGTGACAACTTTTGCACCTAGTTCTGTTGCTTTTTTAGCTGCATAAATTGCAACATTACCAGCACCAGAAATAACAACAGTTTTGCCGTCAAAGCTATATCCATTTTTTCTAAGCATAGCATCTGTGAAGTATAAAAGACCGTAACCAGTAGCCTCTGTTCTAACTAAAGAACCGCCATAAGTTAAACCTTTACCTGTCAAAACACCCTCATAGATATTTTTTAGTCTTTTGTATTGACCATACATATAGCCAATTTCACGAGCACCAACACCGATGTCACCAGCTGGAACGTCTGTGTCTGCACCGATATGTTTTGAAAGCTCTGTCATAAAACTTTGGCAAAAAGCCATAACTTCTCTGTCTGATTTACCTTTTGGGTCAAAGTCAGAACCACCTTTACCACCGCCGATTGGAAGTGATGTAAGTGAGTTTTTAAAAATTTGCTCAAAACCTAAGAATTTAATAACACCAAGGTTTACAGATGGGTGAAAACGTAAGCCACCTTTGTATGGTCCAATAGCAGAGTTAAATTGAACTCTGTATCCACGGTTAACTTGAATGTTTCCATTGTCGTCTACCCATGAAACACGGAATTTAATTTGACGCTCTGGCTCTGTAATTCTTTCTAAGATACCAGCTTTTTGGTATTGTGGGTTTGCCTCAATAACAGGCTCAAGTGAAGTTAAAACCTCAGTAGCAGCTTGAATAAATTCAGGCTCGCTAGCATTAAGCTTTTTGAGAATTTCTAGTTGTTCGCTAACATAAGACATAGTGATAACCTCCAAAATATTTAGTTTTTGTATAAATTGATAGCTATATTTTAACATAAAATTAAGATTATTTCAACATAATAATTCAACAAAACTATCAAAACTAGACATTTCGGACAAACTTTGTGCATTTGCACAAAGTTATACACTAATTATTGTATCATTTAACAATCTTTTTGGAACGTAATGAACATTGTTTTCATCTCTAAAGTATCCAGTTTCTCCATCTACCACATCTGTTAAGACGATTTTTTCGATTGGTTTGCCAAGTGCAATGATAAGTCTTGACATATATCTTTTTGGAATATCAATAGATTTCTCTAGGCTTTCAGAGTTAAACGCACCAATCATGCAACCGCCCAAACCGATTTCAGTAGCTGACAAAAGAATAGTTTGTGCAGCAATTCCAACGTCAACGTCGGCAGTGTTTTTGTTAGAACACACTTGACTATCAATGCACATAACAATATAAGCGGTTGGTTCTTCTCCCTTGAACGGCACTTTCTTTTTGAGTGCCATTGCCCAATTTGTTTCGGCAAAAATTTTGTCGTTTAATTCCTTTTTATTAGAAAGTATATATCTGATTGCTTGTTTGTTTCGACCACTCGGAACAAGTCTTGCGTTTTCTAGCAAACTTTTCAATGTTTCTGTGCTTATAGCAACATCTTTGTCAAAGCCTCTATAACTACGATTTTTTTCAACAAGTGATTTAAGCATGATTTTTTTCCTCCTCTAAATATTTCTCATATTTTATAATGTGATTTTCAAGAATGTTTTTTTACCTTTTTTTACTATAATATGACCTTTTTCAAAGTCTGATTTTTCTATAATTTTTGAAATATCTGCCACTTTTACATCATCCACAGATACGCCACCTTGTTGCACTAGTCGTCTTCCCTCGCCTTTTGATGGAATTAGTTTAACAGCTAATAACAAATCTAGGATTGCTATTTTTCCGTCTACAAAAGCTTCGTCTGCAATTTGCTCTGTTGGCATATTGTCTGTGTTAGCTGAACCGCCAAAAAGTGCTTTTGCTCCCTCTAGTGATTTTTGTGCATCCTCTTCGCTGTGAACAAGTTTTGTAAGCTCAAAAGCCAAAATTTCTTTAGCTTTGTTTAGCTCACTGCCTTCCCATGTTTCCATGCTTTTGATTTCTTCCATTGGTAGGAATGTTAGCATTTTAATGCATTTTAGTACATCGGCATCGTCGATATTTCTCCAGTATTGGAAGAAGTCGAAAGGACTTGTTTTCTCTGGGTCAAGCCAAACAGCACCTGATTGAGTTTTACCCATTTTTTTGCCCTCTGAATTTAATAGAAGAGTAATTGTCATAGCCTCTGCATCTTTGCCAAGTTTTCTTCTGATAAGTTCTGTACCACCAAGCATATTGCTCCATTGGTCATCTCCACCAAATTGTAGATTACAACCGTATTTTTGGAAAAGTGCATAGAAGTCGTAACTTTGCATAATCATGTAGTTAAACTCTAAGAAACTAAGACCTTTTTCCATTCTTTGTTTGTAGCACTCAGCCGAAAGCATTCTGTTAACGCTAAAACAAGCACCAACTTCTCTCAATAATTCAACATAGTTAAGTTCCATTAGCCAATCAGCATTATTAACCATCAGAGCTTTGTCGTCTGCAAAGTCAATAAACTTGCTCATTTGCTCTTTAAATCTATCGCAATTATGCTGAATTTGCTCTGGTGTAAGCATAGAACGCATATCTGTTCTGCCAGATGGGTCGCCAACCATGCCAGTGCCACCACCGAGAAGTGCAATTGGTTTGTTGCCAGCCATTTGTAGTCTTTTCATTAGGCACAATGCCATAAAGTGACCAACGTGCAAACTGTCCGCAGTTGGGTCAAAACCAATATAAAAAGTTGCCTTTCCTGTGTTAACCAAGTTTCTGATTTCCTCTTCGTTTGTAACTTGGGCAATTAAACCCCTATCTTGTAATTCTTCATAAATTCCCATTGTGTAATTCTCCTTTTTTAATTTTAAAATTTATTCGCAAAGGATATAAAAAAGTCCTCTGCTTTATTTCAAGCAGAGGACGAAAAATCTTCGTGGTACCACCTCTATTTATCATAACTTCACAGCTATGACCTCACTGGCACAATCATGCCAACGCATTATAACGTATGCAAACGGCTCATCCTACTCAAAAAATTTTTTTCAAACGGCTACTCCGAAATGTATTTCACTTTGCAGATTTGTTTGTTCACAGCAACCACAAACTCTCTTAAAAATCTATGCCAAGCTACTTTTTTTCTTCACTGTATTTGTTAATATTATAAATTAATCTAACAAAAAAGTCAATAGTTATTTGTTTTTTATTTTTTAACAAAATTTTAACAAATTTCGACAAAAACATTGACTTTATTCGCTAAAAGTGATATCTTATTTAATATATTAGCACACTAAACAAAAATATATTTTTAGGAGGAATTTTTCATGCAAGCTAAGAAAAAAAGTTCTGTGCCATACATCATTGCGGGTGTTATGATTGTTGCAATGTTTGCAATTTTCGCATTCACAAACGGTGGCAATGGTGCTTATCAAACATTTTGGTCTTTAGTACCACCGATCGTCGCCATCGCATTGGCTCTTATCACAAAAGAGGTGTACTCCTCTCTGTTCATCGGTATTTTAACTGGTGCTCTTCTCTATTCTAACCTCAACCCTATCGAGGCATTTGTTAATGTTTTTACTGGTGTAGAAGATGCTGACGGTGCAATGGTTGGCGGACTTATCCCAAAACTCGCTGACTCTTGGAATGCTGGCATTTTGGTTTTTCTTGTTGTTCTTGGAATTATGGTTGTTCTGATGAACATGGCTGGCGGTTCAAAAGCTTATGGCGATTGGGCTAGAAAAAAAATTCAATCAAGAAAAGGCTCTATGCTATCAACATTCATTCTCGGTGCAATCATCTTTGTTGACGACTATTTCAACTGCCTAACAGTTGGTAGTGTTATGCGTCCTGTAACAGATAACCACAAAATCTCCAGAGCAAAGCTTTCTTATATAATTGATGCAACTGCTGCACCTATTTGTATTATCGCTCCAATATCTTCTTGGGCGGCTGCTGTTACTGGTGTTGTTGAGGGATATAACGGTCTTGATTTGTTCATTCGCTCAATCCCTTATAACCTATACGCAATTCTTACAATTATTATGGTTGTTTTTATTTCTTCTATCAACTTAGACTATGGTCCTATGAAAAAGCACGAAGAAAATGCTAAAAACGGTGACATTTACACAACAGAGGCAAGACCTTATGCAAATGTAGAAGCTTATGAAGTTTCTGGAAATGGAAAAGTTATCGATCTTGTTCTTCCTGTTATTCTTCTAATTTTCTCTTGCATTGCTGGCATGGTTTATACTGGCGGATTTTTTGACTCTGGCAGTGAAAATTATATGAACTTCATCACTTCTTTCTCAAATTGTGATGCATCTGTTGGTTTGGTTCTTGGTTCTGTATTCGCTTTAATTTGCACATTCCTTTTCTATATTCCAAGAAAAGTTTTAACATTCGAAAAATTTATGTCTGCTTTCCCAGAGGGATTTAAAGCAATGGTTCCTGCAATTTTAATCCTCAGCTTTGCATGGACACTCAGCGGTGTAACAAACAATCTTGGAGCTCCTGAATATGTTGCAGCTCTCCTAGACTCTGGTGCAGAAAACCTAAGCAACTTCTTGCCAGCTATTGTATTCCTTGTTGCTATGGCACTTGCTTTCTCAACTGGAACATCTTGGGGAACTTTCGGAATTTTGTTACCAATCGTTGTTCCAATATTTATGGGTACAAATGGCGAAGTAAGCGAAATCCTTATCATAACAATTTCTGCTTGTCTAGCTGGTGCAGTTTGTGGTGACCACTGTTCACCAATTTCTGATACAACAATCATGGCATCAACTGGTGCTCAATGCGACCACGTTGTACACGTTTCAACACAAATTCCTTATGCACTAACAGTTGCCTCTGTTTCTTTTGTTGGATATATCTTGGCAGCATTTGTGCAAAATGCTTTTGTAGTTCTCCCTGTTTCCATAGCGATTTTATTAGCTGTCTTAATCGGCATAAAATTATCGCAAAAGAAAAAAGCTTAAATTTTTGTTAATAATTATTTAGAAATTAAAACTATAAAAAAACAGTGTAGACAAAAAAATAGGCTGGTTTTGGTAAATTTGATATTATAGGCTAGGGAAGGGACTTTTTGAAAGAAATTTCAGATAACAATACAGACGATTTACTTAATTCTCTGGAAATTATCAATAATTTGGGATATATCAAAGATAAAAGTTTATATGAGCTTTGCAAAACATCTTGTGAATTTCACGATTATGGCAAGGTTAACAATGATTTTCGAACAAGAATTAAAAACTTTACAAAGCAATATAGCTACCTTTTAATTGAACCATATTGGAATGTAAAGTTTATTAAAGATGGTTTTTGGATTAATCTAAAAAGAAATTTTTCTTGCCTGTAAAAGTTATTTCAAGAAAATTTAGAGGTAAGTTTTTAGCACTTCTAAAAGAAAAGTCTTTTTGCTTTACCCATAGTTATCGAAACCAGTCCGGCGGTTAAGTTCCATGACAGTTATATCAAGTCATCTGATTTATAAATGTTATATCCTTCATAATGATAGCTTGCATCAATACCTTTCATATAGACTTCTCTATCTTGTATA